>NZ_JBDOQR010000017.1:0-75943 GCF_039839315.1 Phaeobacter sp. CAU 1743
TTCGCAAAGATCAAGGAATTCAGAGCCATAGCGACCCGCTACGAAAAGACAACGTCCAGCTACGCCGCCAATTGGCATCTCGCGGCTGCCATCATCGCCTCACGATGAATGTCCACAGACCCTAGCACACTTCTCTGTGATTTGCGACGAAAAGCGCTGGGATTCTGCGTAAAAAACGCGGTTCTTTTGGTTAGGCGGAGCCTATGCTTTTGCGCCCCTGATCGCTCAGAAGCCAGCAGTCCTTTCCTTCGAAGACGGCAGCACTCAGCGGGCGGCCAAAGCCTGCGCCGCTGTCCAGATTGACACGGTTGCCGCGATGCTCAGCGCTTGGGACATGGGTGTGGCCATGCACCACCAGCCAGGGGTGTGGGCGGGTGTCGTCGAGGAATTCATGCCGGATCCAGATCTTGTCATCCTCGGTCTGCGCCTGCAGCGGCACGCCGGGACGGATGCCCGCATGGACGAACAGCAGCGCGCCCTGTTCATGGTGGCTGGGCAGGGCCGCCAGAAAACCCCGGTGGCGCTCCGGCACGGCGGCGCGCGCTTCTTCGTGCACCTCGTGGATACGCGCCCGTTCCGGAACATCGACCCCGTAAGAGGCCAGCGTCTGCACCCCGCCGATCTTCTCGTGCAGCCAGTGATAGCCCACCAGCAGCCGGGCATCGTTGCGGGGATAGTCCTCCATGAACATCGAGAACATGCGGTCGTGGTTGCCCATCAGGCAGGTCCAGTTCTTGCCCGCCGCCTGCCCTTCGATCAGCAGATCCAAGACACCCCGGCAATCCGGCCCGCGATCCACGTAATCGCCAAGAAACACCACCTGAGCATCGGGACCACCATCCGCCGCGATCCGCTCCAGCGCCTCTTCCAGCATCTCGCGCTGTCCGTGAATGTCTCCTATGGCGTAAATCGGCGCGGGCATGGGCATCTCCTTGGCTGCTATAGGGAATAGATGGCCGATGCACCGCCCTACCACAAGGGGCAGCCTGTGGGACGCCGAAGGTTAGCCTTGAATGACGCCCTCTGCCCGGTGGCGCAGCGCGGGAAATATGTGGATCGAAAACCGGAAACCGGTCACAGTTGTCGCCACCTGCCGCAACCGATCCGCCATTCAAGGCGGGCATGGGATGATACGGCAGGCGTTTTTGGTGAGTTCAAGGGGGACGATCAGATGAAAGGTATTTCATCCGCATTTTTCATTGTCGCGGTCAGCGCGGCGCTTGGGGGTATGGTCTGGGGCATCCAGATGGCCGCGACGGGCGATCACGTCCTATCGCCGGCGCATGGGCATCTCAACCTGATCGGCTGGGTCAGCTTTGCGATCTTCGGCTTTTACTATCATCTGGTGCCAGCCGCGGATCAGGGACTGCTGCCAAAGCTGCATTTTGCGCTGTCTGCCGCCGGGCTGGGCCTGATCGTGCCGGGCATTGCCATGGCCATTGCCAGTCACAATGAAATGCTGGCCAAGCTCGGCTCGGTGCTGACCCTGGCGGGGATGTTGGTGTTTTTTGTGGTCGTGCTGCGGTCGATCCGGAAATAACCGGCGCGCAGCGCAGGAGCACATGAAAAAGCCGCCCCGGATCATGGGGCGGCTTTTCCGATTTCGTGGCCTGCGACAGTTTACTTGACGTCGAACTGCAGCGGCTTGATCTGGTTGAACAGACCGGTTTCGGCCAGCTTGGCGCGCGCCTCGGCTGGGACCACACCATCGACATACAAGAGCGCGATCGCTTCACCGCCAGCCACAGCGCGGCCCAGGGTAAAGTTCGCGATGTTGACGCCGTGATCGCCCATGGTCTTACCTAGGGTACCGATGATGCCCGGCACGTCGTTGTTGGTGGTGTAGAGCATGTGCTCACCCACTTCGGCGTCGATGTTGATGCCCTTGATCTGGATGAAGCGCGGCTTGCCATCCGAGAACACGGTGCCCGCGATGGAGCGTTCACGCGTCGGGGTCGCCACGGTCACCTTCACGTAGCCTTCAAAGGCACCGGACTGTTCCTGGTTGGTGGTCGAGACCTTGATACCGCGCTCCTTGGCGATCATCGGAGCGGAGACCATGTTCACATCCGGGTTGATCGACTTCATGATCCCGGCAATCAGCGAGCAGTTCAGGGCCTCAAGGTTCATCTCGGACGCGCAGCCATCATAGAGGATGTTGATCGCCTTGATCGGCTCGTCATCGGTCATCTGGCCGATGAAGGCGCCCAGATGCTCGGACAGCTTGATCCAGGGCCCCATGACCTTGGCTTCTTCCGCCGTGACCGAAGGCATGTTGAGCGCGTTCTCTACGGCGCCGGTCAGCAGGTAGTTGGCCATCTGCTCGGCCACCTGCAGGGCGACGTTTTCCTGGGCTTCGGTGGTGGCGGCGCCCAGGTGCGGGGTGCAAACCACGTTGGGCAGATTGAACAGCACGTTTTCCTTGGCCGGCTCTTCCGAGAAGACGTCGAAGGCCGCACCGGCAACGTGACCGGATTTCAGTGCTTCCGCCAACGCCTCTTCATCGACCAGGCCACCGCGGGCACAGTTGATGATGCGCACGCCCTTCTTGGTCTTGGCGAGGTTTTCAGCCGACAGGATATTCTTGGTCTGATCGGTCAGCGGCACGTGCAGGGTGATGAAGTCGGCGCGGGACAGAAGCTCGTCCAGCTCGACCTTTTCGACGCCCATCTTGTCGGCCTTCTCCTGACCGAGGAAGGGGTCATAGGCGACGACTTTCATCTTCAGGCCACGGGCACGGTCGCAGACGATGCCACCGATGTTGCCGGCGCCGATGACGCCCAGGGTCTTGCCGGTCAGCTCAACGCCCATGAACTTGGACTTTTCCCACTTGCCTGCATGGGTCGAGGCAGAGGCTTCGGGGATCTGGCGAGCAACGGCGAACATCATCGCGATGGCGTGTTCGGCGGTGGTGATCATGTTGCCAAAGGGCGTGTTCATCACGATCACGCCTTTTTTCGACGCGGCTTCCTTGTCGATGTTGTCGGTGCCGATACCGGCGCGGCCGATCACCTTGAGGTTGGTGGCGTTCTCGAGGATCTTCTCGGTGACCTTGGTGGCCGAACGGATGGCAAGACCATCGTAGTTGCCGATCACCTCGGCCAGCTTGTCCTTGTCTTTGCCAAGGTCGGGCTGGAAGTCGACCTCGATGCCGCGATCACGGAAGATCTGAACGGCGGCTTCGGAGAGTTTGTCGGAAATGAGTACTTTGGGGGCCATGTCTGGTGGTCCTTTGTGCGGGGGCCTGTGGAAAGGCCGTCAATTTTGAACGAGGGAAGCGTCCGACCCTGGTGGGTGCAAAGCGCCCTCCTGGGGGAGGGTCGGGCGCTGCCCGGCGGTGCCGCCGGGCGAAGTCACTTGATCAGCCTTGCGCGGCGATCTCGGCCTCAAAGGCCCATTCGAGCCAGGGCAGCATGGCCTCGATATCCGAGGTTTCGACCGTGCCACCGCACCAGATCCGCAAACCGGCAGGCGCGTCCCGATAGGCGCCGATGTCCAGCGCGATGTTTTCCGCTTCCAGACGTTTGGCCACGGCCTTGGCAAAGGCGGCGCCGTCCTTGATGCGGTCATCGGTGAACTTCAGGCAGACCGAGGTGTTCGACAGGGTCGCCGGATCCTTGGCCAGGAAATCGATCCAGTCGTGCAGCTCGACAAAATCGGCGACCGCCTTGGTGTTGGCATTGGCGCGGTTCTGCAGCCCTTCAAGACCGCCAACCGAACGCGCCCAATCCAGCGCGAAGAGGTAGTCTTCGACCGCCAGCATTGAGGGCGTGTTGATGGTCGCACCGGAGAAGATACCGTCGATCAGCTTGCCGCCCTTGGTCAGGCGGAAGATTTTCGGCAGCGGCCATGCGGGCGTGTAGCTTTCCAGGCGCTCAACCGCGCGCGGGGAGAGGATCAGCATGCCGTGGGCCGCTTCGCCGCCCAGCACCTTTTGCCAAGAGAAGGTGGTCACATCCAGCTTGTCCCAGGGCAGGTCCTGCGCAAAGGCGGCCGAGGTGGCATCGCAAAGGGTCAGACCTTCGCGATCCGCCGGGATCCAGTCGCCATTCGGGACGCGAACACCCGAGGTGGTGCCGTTCCAGGTAAAGACGACGTCATTGGCAAAATCGACCGAGGCCAGATCGACGATCTCGCCGTAATCTGCGGTCTTGGCGACGGCATCCAGTTTCAGCTGCTTGACCACATCGGTGACCCAGCCGGAACCGAAGCTCTCCCAGGCGAGCATCTCAACGCCGCGGGCGCCCAGAAGGCTCCACATGGCCATTTCCATGGCACCGGTGTCCGAGGCGGGCACGATGCCGATCTTGTAATCAGCGGGGATCCCCAGAACCTCGCGAGTGCCTTCGATGGCAGCCTTCAGCTTGTCCTTGCCGACAGCGGCACGGTGCGAGCGGCCCAGAGGCGCATCTGCGAGTTTGGTCAGATCGAATGTGGGGGGTTTGGCACAGGGGCCAGAGGAAAAACGCGGATTGGCCGGCCGCGTAGCCGGTTGCTGGTTAGCCATTGATGCTATCCTTCCAGATAAATGCCCCTCGTTGGGGAGGGGTGTCCCACGGACGGAGCTAAGGCCTGCCGCGCGGCCGCGCAATACGCAAAACGACAGATTGCGGCGATCTGGCGCGCAATTGCGACCCCTCCTGACGCCTTTCGGAAACTTTCCACCCCGGATCGGCACCCGATCTGCCCCGTACAGGCTCTGTCATTGCGGCGAGGTATGGGATGCTGTTGTCTGTCTCCATGGTGTTTCGAATCGGATTTCGCAGATGAGCAAACTGGCGCTGGTGACCTATTCCTTTGCGCTGCTGCTGATGGTGGGCTGGCTGCTGACCGCCGGTCAGGCCGTGCTGTTGCCGATCCTCGTGGCCGTGATCGCCGTCTACATCCTGACCACCGCCGCCGAGGTTCTGGCCGATGTGCCGGGGTTCAGCCGCCTGCCCCGTACTGCGCGGCGGCTGCTGGTGCTGCTGGCAATCCTTGCCGCCTTCATGGTGCTGGCCTCCTTCATTACGGCCAGCGCCACGGCGATCTCTGCCGCCCTGCCGCAATACGCCGCCAATCTCGATAAGCTGCAGCACGATTTCCTGACCTATCTCGGCGTCGACGAGGTCCCCAGCTGGGCCAATCTGGGCGAAAGCCTGCTGGACCTGATCGACGCCACCACGCTGATGCCCGCGATGCTTGCCACCATCAGCAACGGCGGCACCCTGATCGTCAGCGCCGCGCTATACGCCGTGTTCATCCTGACGGAACTGGACCGGCTGCCGGAAAAGACCCTGATGGCGATGCGCGAGCCGGAAGATGCCGAGCGCACACTGGAGCTGGCTCGCAAGATCAACGACAAGATCGGTGGGTATCTGGCAGCAAAGACGCTGGTGAACGTCATTCTGGGGCTGGTGTCCTATGCGATCCTTCTAATGCTGGGGATTGCCCACCCAGCCTTCTGGGCGATCCTGATCGGGCTGCTCAATTACATTCCCTATATCGGCTCGATCATCGCGGTGTTCTTTCCGGTCACCATCAGCCTAATCCAATTCGGCTCCTTCGGCCACGCGGCGCTGGCGCTGGTGACGCTGATGACGCCGCAGATGATCATCGGTTATTACGTTGAGCCGAAATACCTTGGGCATTCGGTCAACCTCAGCCCGTTTTCGGTTCTGCTGGCGCTGGCGCTCTGGACCGAGCTTTGGGGCATGACCGGCGCCATTCTTGCGGTGCCACTGACCGCGATGGTGATGATCATCCTCGCGGAAATCCCGACCACCCGCTGGCTGGCAGTGCTGATGTCGCAGAACGGCAAGGTCTGACCACTGGCGCGGGCACACATGCGCGATTGGCCGCAGGGGCTGGCCCCGGCGATCCCGCCTCGCTATGACATGCCGAAATTCACCCTGTTCCTGTCTCTCCCCCCGCTCCGGAGCCTGCCCATGTATACCGTCACCCTGCTTTGCAATCCTGCGGCGCCCATCCTTGAGGCGACCCTGGTCGAGTCCCTGCGCAATGCCTGGGGCGGCGGCGAGGCCCAGTGGCTGGCCCCCGACGTGGCCGCCGAATTTGTGCTGGAAACCCTGCCGGACAACCAATGGGACGTCTGGCAGGACCTGCAGAACATGGCTGTCGATCTGGTCATCCAGCCGACCGAGGGACGCCGCAAACGCATGCTTCTGGCGGATATGGATTCCACCATGATCCAGCAGGAATGCATCGACGAACTGGCAGAGGTCGCAGGCGTCGGGGAGCGGGTGAAAGACATCACCGCCCGCGCGATGAACGGCGAACTCGATTTCGAAGGCGCCCTGACCGAACGGGTCGGCCTGCTGAAGGGGCTGCCCGCAGGCATGATCACCGAGGTTCTGAACACCCGTATCACCCTGATGCCGGGCGGGGCGGAGCTCGTCGCCACAATGAAGGCAAACGGCGCCTATACGGCGCTGGTCTCGGGCGGGTTCACCGCCTTTACCGCGCGGGTCGCGGGCCAGCTGGGCTTTGACGAAAACCGCGCCAATACCTTGCTGACGGCAGAGGGCACGCTGACCGGTGATGTGGCCCGCCCGATCCTGGGACGCGAGGCCAAGGTCAACGCGCTGGAAGAGATCACCGCCCGGCTGGGTCTGACTGAGGCGGAGGTGATCGCCGTCGGGGATGGTGCTAATGATCTTGGCATGCTCAGCCGTGCGGGCGCAGGCGTTGCGCTGCACGCCAAGCCGTCGGTGGCGGCGGAATGTGATATCCGGATCAATCAAGGGGATCTCACTGCGCTGCTTTATGTGCAGGGCTATGCCCGCAGCGATTTCCAGGCCTGATAGACGTGCTCGACCTATTGCCCGGCTTTGAGGTCGGGATCGAAACCCTTCTGCTGTTGATGACAGCCGGGTTTCTTGCCGGGTTCATCGATGCCGTCGCCGGGGGCGGCGGACTGATCACGGTTCCCGTGCTGCTGATCGCGGGAGCCAACCCGGTCACAGCCCTGGCCACCAACAAAATTCAGGGCCTGTTCGGCGCCGCCACCGCCGCCCTGTCCTATGCCCGCGGCGGCCATGTGGACCTGCGTCGGCAGGGGGGATCAGCGCTGATCGCCTTTGTCGCAGCGATCGCCGGGGCGCTTCTGGTCTCGGTTCTGCCGACAGAGTGGATCCGGATGATCCTGCCACTGCTGCTGATCGGAATCGCGATCTTCTTTGCCACCAAGAAGGGGCTTGGCGATCTCGACCGCGCGCGCCGCCTGTCACCTGCCTTGTTCGCAGGTACCATGGTGCCGCTCTGCGCAGCCTACGATGGGCTGCTGGGACCGGGTGCGGGCAGTTTCTACATGCTCGCCTTCGTGTCGCTGGCGGGCTACGGCATTCTCAAGGCGACGGCCCATACCAAGCTGCTGAACCTCGCCTCGAACGCCGGGGCGCTGGTCGCCTTTGCCTTTGTCGCGACGCCCTGGTGGATGACCGGACTGGCCATGGGTCTTGCGCAGATCGCAGGGGCGCGGCTGGGCGCCGGGCTGGCGCAGAAGATTGGTGCCCGGTTGATCAAACCGCTGCTGGTTCTGACCTCGGTGGCGCTGGCGATGAAACTGATCTTCGACATGCTCTAAAGCCAGAACCCCGGGCCGACGAGAAGGCGCGCCATATAGCGTCCGGGCCTCTCTCGCGCCCACAGGTGCAACGGCCCTGGGGCCGTCACCCCATGACGGCCTTGGTCCCAGCGCCGCGCATCGCGCGGCGCCACGCCCAACGGGAGGGCGGCTTTTCAGAAGCTGACCGACGGGCGGGAGCCCCCCCTTGCGGGTCAGAATTCCAGTTCGGCAGCGGGACGGATGGCGCCGCAATCGATATTGCGCCGGTTCAGAAGCGGCGCATTCAGATATTTGCGGGTTTCCGGGTGATCCGCCTCCAGAACGCCAAGCCCTACAAGAATGGCCGCAATGGCGCATTCGCTGGCCCGGGTTGCGCCATCGGTGATCTTCAGCGCAACGCCCAGGTGCTGCTCGGGCAGGATGGCGACGAACACCGCCTCTGCCCCGGTCTTGATCGCCACCCGGCCGCCCATGGCGCGCATCAGGTTGGTGCAGGCGCGGGTTTCCCCGGCGACCAGCTCGGGGTGTTTCGCCATCGCCGCCACCAGCTGCGCCGCCCCTTCAGAGGCCCGGTCGGACCGTGTATGCGCCGAGGCAAACCAGCCCATCGCCCGCGCCAGACCATGTACAGTGGTGGCAAAATTCGGCGCCGAGCAGCCATCGATACCATATCCGGGGCTCTCCAGCCCGGTCACCTCTTCAAAGGCAGACAGGCAGGCCTGCTGCACCGGGTGATCGATCTCGACATAATCCGCCCCACCGCCCAGATGCTGGTTCAGGGTCAGGAAGCCCGCGTGTTTGCCCGAGCAGTTGTTGTGCACCTGGCAGGGGCTTTGATCGGTCTTGATCAGCTCATTGCGCGCCGGGATATCGGCCGGTTCCTGCGGGCCGCAGCGGAAATCACTATCCGCCAGCCCCAGCTGACCGAGCCAGGCATTGACCCGGTCGGTGTGGATATGGGCGCCATTGTGCGAGGCACAGGACAGCGCCAGCTGCTCGGATGTCAGCCCGTATTTCGCGGCGGCGCCAGAGGTCATCAGCGGCAGCGCCTGGATCATCTTGGCCGAGCTGCGCGGATAGATCACCGCCTCCGGGTCACCCCAGCTGCGCACAATCTGTCCGCTGGCGTCACAGATGACCGCATGCCCCAGATGCAGGCTTTCCAGCAGGGAGCCACGCCAGATCTCGGCCATAGGTACGGGTTTATTCATGATATCTGCCTCGCTTCTTGGCGAAATCCTGCCAAAACGCACTTTCGCTCGTGGTGATTGTTACGTTAGTGTGCTTCAGTAAGGCAAGCAGGGGAAACGGGCAAAGACGGCGGTCACAACGCTGCCAGACCCGGTACGATCTCCCTGAAATTGAGGTTATGACAGTCTTGGAGTCGGGACAAATGGCATCGAAACTCGCCCGCTTGGCCGCGGGCCTGTGTGTGGCCGCATTGGCCACCAGCGCGAACGCACAGCAAGCAAAAACGGATAACCGCGTTGGCGCCAACGTGGATTGGAGCGTTTTTCAGGGCGAAAACCCAACCGAATGCTGGGGCGTTTCCGCCCCCAAGGAAACCGTCAATACGCGTGATGGTCGGGTTGTCGCCGTGCGCCGCAGCGACATTCAGCTGTTCGTGCTCTATCGCCCGGATGACAGTGACAAAGGTCAGGTCAGCTTTACCGGTGGATACCCCTTCGCGCCCGGATCGACCGTCAACATGGTGATCGGGGATTCCGAATTCGAACTCTTCACCGAAGGTGAATGGGCCTGGCCCGCGACCCCAGCGGATGATGCTAAAATCATCACCGCGATGAAACGGGGATCAGACGCGGTGCTGACCGCCCGTTCGGCTCGCGGCACCCAAACCAAGGACCGGTTCTCCTTGCTTGGGTTTACTGCCGCAGTCGAGGATGCGGAAAAGCGCTGCACCCAGTAATTAAGCCGGGCCTTTCGCATAAAAGTACCGTTTTGCCCCGGCCGCGACAGCAGTCGGGGCTTTTGCTATCGCCCCACCCCAAGCCCCTCTGCAGTGCTTTCTGGGGAGGAAATCTTTTGATCTTTGGTCAAACTCCTATATAGAGCCGCATCCAGCCCATAAATCCGAGTCGCCCTGCCATGACCGCCAACGCGCCGATCACCCAAGACGTTCTGACCCTGCCCCGCAAACAGCCCGAGGGCGGCAAGATCAACCTTGTGGGTCTCACCCGCGAGCAGATGCGCGCGGCGCTGATCGAGCACGGCACGCCGGAAAAGCAGGCCAAGATGCGGGTCGGGCAGATCTGGCAATGGATCTACCAATGGGGCAAACGCGACTTTGCTGAGATGACCAATCTCGCCAAGGCCTATCGCGCCCAACTGGCCGAGCATTTCGAAATCGCCATCCCCGAGATGGTCAGCAAGCAGGTGTCGACCGATGGCACCCGCAAGTATCTGGTGCGTATCGCCGACGGGCACGAGGTCGAGGTGGTCTATATCCCCGAGGAAGGCCGCGGCACCCTGTGTATCTCCAGCCAGGTGGGATGCACCCTGACCTGTTCCTTTTGCCACACCGGCACCCAGAAACTGGTGCGCAACCTGACGGCAGGTGAAATCGTCGGGCAGGTTATGATGGCGCGCGACGATCTGGAGGAATGGCCGGTGCCCGGCGCCCCCAAGGACGAAACCCGTCTGTTGTCGAACATCGTTCTGATGGGCATGGGCGAGCCGCTTTATAATTTCGAGAACGTGCGCGATGCGATGAAGATCGCCATGGACCCCGAGGGGATTTCCCTGTCGCGCCGCCGGATCACCCTGTCCACTTCGGGCGTGGTGCCGGAAATCGCCCGCACCGCCGAGGAAATCGGCTGCCTGCTGGCCGTGTCCTTCCACGCCACCACGGATGAGGTGCGCAACAAGCTGGTGCCGATCAACAAGCGCTGGAACATCGAGGCGCTGCTGAACGCGCTGCGCGATTATCCGCGGCTGACCAATTCCGAGCGCATCACCTTTGAATACGTGATGCTGAAAGATGTGAATGACACCGATGAGGATGCCCACCGTCTGGTGGAGCTGATAAAGGGCATTCCGGCCAAGGTGAACCTGATCCCGTTCAACGAATGGCCCGGCGCGCCCTACAAACGGTCGTCGAACAACCGCATCCACGCCTTTGCCAATATCATCTATCAGGCCGGCTATGCCTCACCGATCCGCACTCCGCGCGGTGAAGACATTCTGGCGGCCTGCGGTCAGCTGAAATCGGCCACCGAACGCGCCCGCAAAAGCCGCAAGCAGATCGAGACCGAGACAGGCACGTCGTCCTGAGGCTGGTGATAGGCCGACTGAGAAAAGGCAGACCGCCACACCGGTCTGCCGAAACGCGCGAGACGGTATTTCTATAGGTACAGAATATCGCCTTCAGTCAGAGACCCGGTAACGCCTTCCAGCCGTATCTCGAACCAGGAACCGTAACTGAGCACTGTGTCTCCGCCATCCTGCTGCGCGTTCATTTCTCCAAAGTATGCGGGATCGACCTGCGAAACATCGATTACATCGACGCCGGATGTGAAATCGGTGATGGTATTCACATCGTAGAAATCATCGTCCGTGAAGACGAAGACATCCGCGCCGCCGCCACCGGTCAGGACGTCATCTCCGTCGCCACCGTTCAAAATGTCGCTGCCGCCGCCTCCCAGCAAGCGGTCGTTTCCGTTGCCACCTTCAAGAGTGTCCGCGCCCCGCGCACCGGTCAACCGATCGTCACCGCCGCCACCGAAGATCTGGTCATGTCCGCCGCGTCCGTGGAGCACATCGGAATCGTCCTCGCCGCCCGAGTAGTCTTCCTCTCCGATGCCGCCATAAAGTACATCACTGCCGCCACCACCATTCAGCTTGTCATTGCCGAGCCCGCCGATCAGCGTGTCCTGTCCTGCGCCGCCGCGCATCACGTCTTTTGCTTCGCGGCCGATGAGCTGGTCGTCTCCCCCGCGCCCCACCAGCACGGTGGCCTGATCGGTGGAGACCATCACATCGTCCTCACCCGTCGCGCGGATCTTGACCTTGCCCACGCGATTGAGTCCGACATTCCAACCTTCAAAGGCGCTGGCGTCACCATAGATGTTCTGCAGAGCCTGGGCGTCCATTGTTCCGAGATCCGTGACGCTGTAGCCATCATAGCTGTAGGTCATCACGGTGTTTTCCTGGTTATCCAGGCTCTCTTTCAGGGTCAGATCCCCGTCATGCGGATGCTTCAGCCCCATCGAATGCCCCAACTCGTGCAGCATGGTTTCGTACCCATAGCTACCGGGGCTGAGTGCGCTGGTCCCGATCGCAAGGTCCCCCTGACTGGTGTGACCGTCCTGAGATAGCGCGATATCGGCCCAGCCGCCCGCGCTGCCACCGTTGAAACCGAAGACATTGACCATGGCCGGGCCGTCCACCTCGACGAACCGTATCCCGGCTGTGGCCTCAAACTCTTCTGTCACCTGCCGGAAATAACCGCGCTGCACCTCACTGAAGGACCAGTAAGAGCTCGCGCCATAGGGATCTGTCGATACCGGCGCCAGATCCTGCGTTTCGACGAAACTGTAGGTGACAACGACCTGCGTGCCCACGGATGTCTGTCCGTTCCAGCGAAAGACGTCATCGTCCAGATAATATAATAGGGCCGAATAATCGGATACCTCAGACATCCCAATCTCCACACACCAATTCCACGCATCAACGTTTCGTCAGGGAATGTGGCTGCCATGCGGCTTGAGATTGGCGGAAACCGCGCAGTTCAGCGCACCTTTAATAAGTTTTTAATAATTTCAGGGATTAAACGGGAATGATTGAGGTCCGAATATCGCCATTTAGCGAAATGGGCTGCCTCATTTTTTCCTATATTCGGGTGCAATTTCGCCATTTGGCTAGAACAGTTTCGATTCTGAAAACAATGCTGTTGAAAAGGGAATCGCAATGCAACAGGAACCCATCGAAACCCGCACTGTTGGCGCCATTGAACCGGGCGTTCTGACCATGATCCGTGATGAGCGTGAAAAGGCGCTGAGCACCCGTGAATGGCAATTTCGCCTGCGTGGCTATGGCTATGGCATCAAGACGATCGAAGGCGAACAGATCCTGACCCGTCTGCCCCAGGGCATCGCGGTTGGCGTGTTGCCGCCGGAGTTTTTCTGAGCAGCCCGCATCACCCACGCATTGGTGACGGATGCGGTGCAGCCAAATTTGGATCGGCAGCCTGACTACAGATCGCGGTCCGGCAAAGCGCCGCGCGCCGGAGCAGGCTCCCAGTTATCGATAATCTCCACGGCCTCTTGTGCCGTCTCGACGAACCGGAACAGATCAAGATCCTGATCGGAAATGGTCCCGGCATCCGCCAGGGCCTCCCAGTTGATGATTTTTTCCCAGAACGCGCGCCCGAACAGGATGAAGGGCACCCGTTCCATGCGGCCGGTCTGGATCAGGGTGAGGCTCTCGAACAGCTCATCCAGGGTACCAAAGCCACCCGGAAAGACGGTGATTGCCCGGGCCCGCATCAAAAAGTGCATCTTGCGCACCGCGAAATAGTGGAAGTTAAAGCTGAGATCCGGCGTCACATAGAGGTTCGGTGCCTGCTCATGCGGCAGAACGATGCCAAGGCCGATCGAATGCCCCCCGGCATCGCTGGCACCTAGGTTCCCTGCCTCCATCACGCCCGGCCCGCCGCCCGTCACGATGACATTGTGCTGTCCAACAGTTTCCAGGGATGTCAGCGTCATCAGCCGGGCAAATTCCCGCGCCTCGTCGTAGAAATGAGAAAGATCCGCAAGGGTCTGCGTGCGGGCCTGCTCCTTGTTTTGCGGGCTGGGAATGCGCGCGCCGCCGAACATGACGATGGTGCTTTCGATCCCCTTTTCATCCAGCAGCAACTGCGGTTTCAAAAGTTCCAGCTGCAACCGCACCGGGCGCAGCTCGTCCCGCAGCATGAATTCATTGTCGTCAAAGGCCAGCCGATAGGACGGGGACCGGGTCTGCGGCGTATGCGGCAGATGTTCGGCCCGGCTCCGGTCGGATTGGGCGTCGGGAAACCGGCTTTTGCGATCGTCGCTCATGTGAAAAGACCTGCATGTTATGCTCAACTGCTGCCCTGTCTATCGTTGCCCTGCCTCCGGCGCCAGCCCGCACACACCGCTCGCCCCTTGCACCCGGAGCGAACTGGCGTAGTCTCCCGCCGAAAGACAAGAAAAGGCGGACGACATGGATTGGACAGGCGATATCGCAGCAGCGGCAGAGCGCATTCGGGACCACGTGCAGGTGACCCCCGTGTTGCAGACGAAAGGGTTTGATCTGGACCGGCCGATCGAGCTGAAGCTTGAACACATGCAGCACACCGGCAGCTTCAAGGCGCGTGGCGCCTTCAACACCCTGCTCAGCTGTGATGTTCCAGATGCAGGCATCGTCGCAGCCTCGGGCGGGAACCACGGCGCGGCAGTGGCCTATGCCGCCAGCAAACTGGGTCATCGCGCCCGCATCTACGTGCCCGAGATGGCAGGCCCCGCGAAAATTTCACTGATCCGCGACACCGGCGCCGATCTTCAGGTGGTGCCCGGCGCCTATGCCAATGCGCTGGAACTGGCGCAGGCCTATGAACAGGAAACAGGCGCCATGCAGGTGCATGCCTATGATGCGCCCGGCACCGTGGCCGGTCAGGGCACCTGTTTCGCCGAATGGCAGGATCAGGGACTGGAAGCCGACACCGTGGTGATCGCGGTCGGCGGTGGCGGGCTGATCGCCGGCGCACTGGCCTGGTTCAATGGCACCAAGAAGATCGTCGCGGTCGAACCTCACACCTCCTGCGCGCTCAATGCCGCCCTTGCCGCCGGGGCACCAATCGATGTTGAGGTTTCAGGCGTCGCCGCCAACGCGCTTGGCGCCAAACGCATTGGGTCGATCTGCTATGATCTGGCACAGGCGCGCGGCGTCACATCGGTCACGGTTCCGGACGAGGCCATCACCCGCGCGCAGTATGCCCTGTGGCGCGAGCGGCGCATCCTGACCGAACCGGCGGGCGCAACCGCACTGGCGGCGCTGATGTCCGGCGCCTACCAGCCTGACCCCGGCGAACGTGTGGCTGTGCTGGTCTGTGGTGGCAATATCGCCCCAGATCCGCTTCAGCCGCAGGGCTAAGGCTTGCGGCAGGGCCAAAGGCACCCTATCGCAGGGCCATGACCGCCACGATCGCAGACAGGATCTATAGTGCGCTGAGCGAGCGCATCGTCACCGGGCAATTGCCCGCGGGCGAAAAGCTGCGTCAGGACCACATCGCCCGCGAATTCGACACCAGCCATGTGCCAGTGCGCGAGGCGCTGTTGCGGCTTGAGGCGCACGGGCTGGCACGGTCAGAGCCGCGCCGGGGCACCCGCGTCAGCGCGCTGGATCCAGCCGAGATCCGCGAGGTGATCGAAATGCGGGTGGCGCTGGAGGTGCTGGCGCTGACCCATGCCTTTCCCCGGCTGAGCGATACGGACATCGAGGCTGCGGACAACGCCCGCATCGCCTGCGACGAGGCCGAGGACATGGCCAGCTGGGAACGGCTCAACCGGCAGTTCCACCGCATCATCTTGGCGCCCTGCGGGATGCCGCGGCTGCTGGCCTCGATCGACGATTTGCATATCGCAGCGGCGCGGCACCTGTTTGCCAACTGGCAGCACCAGTGGCGGCAGCGCGCCGACAAGGACCACGCCGCCATCGTGCAGGCGATGATGCGCCGCGATGCGGCAGCGGCCTGCGAAATCCTGCGCCGCCACCTGCGCCGGGTGCGATAGATCGTCTGAGGACGCTCAAAGCCGCTGTTTCACCGCAATCCGCACATGACCTTCCTCCCGAATACCGCTATGAAAGCGCGAAACGACATTCTTGCCGGAGATACACGCATGTCCAACGCACAGCTGGAAACCGCAATCGAAGCCGCCTGGGAGGCTCGTGACACCATCACCCCCGCCACCACCGGTGAAACCCGCGAAGCGATCGAGGATACGCTTAACGCGCTCGACAGCGGCAGCTTGCGCGTGGCCGAAAAGCTGGAGAATGGCGACTGGCACGTGAACCAGTGGGCGAAGAAAGCCGTGCTGCTGGGCTTCCGCATCAAGGACATGGAAATCCAGTCCGGCGGCCCGCAGGGCTCTGGCTGGTGGGACAAGGTCGACAGCAAATTCCTGGGCTGGGGCGAAAACCAGTGGAAGGCCGCAGGCTTCCGCGCCGTGCCGAACTGCATCGTGCGCAAATCCGCCTTTATCGCGCCGGGCGTGGTCCTGATGCCCTCTTTCGTGAACCTCGGCGCCTACGTCGATGAGGGCACCATGGTCGACACCTGGGCCACCGTCGGCTCCTGCGCGCAGATTGGCAAGAACGTTCACCTGTCGGGCGGCGTCGGCATCGGCGGCGTTCTGGAACCCATGCAGGCCGGCCCGACCATCATCGAGGACAACTGCTTCATCGGCGCCCGCTCCGAGGTGGTCGAAGGCTGCATCGTGCGCGAAGGCTCGGTGCTGGGCATGGGCGTCTACATCGGCAAGTCGACCAAGATCGTCGACCGTGAAACCGGAGAAGTCATGTACGGCGAAGTGCCACCCTATTCGGTGGTCGTTTCCGGCTCCATGCCGTCGAAGAACGGCATCAACCTTTACTGTGCGGTAATCGTGAAGCGCGTCGATGCGCAGACCCGCTCCAAGACCGGCATCAACGAGCTGCTGCGCGACTGATCCCGGCCTTGACTGGCACTGTTTGAAACGCGCCCCCTCCGGGGCGCGTTTTTCGTTACAGGATACCCGGCAGGTTCAGCTGGTGCTCACGCGCGCAGTCCTTGGCGATCTCATATCCCGCATCTGCGTGGCGCATGACGCCGGTGGCCGGATCGTTCCACAGCACCCGTGCGATACGGCGGTCGGCGTCCTCGCTGCCATCGCAGCAGATCACCACGCCGGAGTGCTGCGAAAAGCCCATGCCAACCCCGCCGCCATGGTGCAGCGACACCCAGGTCGCCCCCGAGGCGGTATTGAGCAGCGCATTCAGCAGCGGCCAGTCCGACACCGCGTCGGATCCATCCATCATCGCCTCCGTCTCGCGATTGGGCGAGGCGACCGAGCCGCTGTCGAGGTGATCGCGGCCGATGACGACCGGCGCCGACAACTCGCCATTGCGAACCATCTCGTTGAAGGCCAGCCCGGCCCGATGCCGGTCGCCAAGGCCGATCCAGCAGATCCGCGCAGGCAGGCCCTGAAAGGCGATCCGCTCCTCTGCCATATCCAGCCAGCGATGCAGGCCTTCGTTCTCGGGGAACAGCTCTTTCATCTTGGCGTCGGTCTTGCGGATATCCTCGGGATCGCCCGACAGGGCGCACCAGCGGAAGGGACCAATGCCCCGGCAGAACAGCGGGCGGATATAGGCAGGCACGAAACCGGGGAAGTCAAAGGCGTTTTCCAGCCCCTCCTCCAGCGCCATCTGGCGGATGTTGTTACCGTAATCGACGGTGGGAATGCCCATCGCGTGGAACTGGCACATCGCCTCCACCTGCACCTTCATCGAGGCACGGGCGGCCTTTTCCACCGCTTTAGGGTCTGTTTCTCGCTTCTGCTTCCACTCGCCCATGGTCCAGCCCTGCGGCAGGTAACCGTTTACGGGGTCATGGGCCGACGTCTGGTCGGTCACCAGATCGGGGCGGATGCCGCGGGCAACCAACTCGGCAAAGACATCCGCCGCATTGCCCAGAAGGCCAACGGATTTTGCCTCTCCGGCGGCAGTCCAGCGGTCGATCATCGCCAGGGCCTCGTCCAGGGTCTCGGCCTTCTCGTCGAGGTATTTCGTGCGCAGGCGAAAATCGATGCTGTCGGGGTTGCATTCCACCGCCAGACAGCAGGCACCCGCAAAAACCGCCGCCAAAGGCTGAGCCCCGCCCATACCGCCAAGGCCGCCGGTCAGGATCCACTTGCCACGCATATCGCCGCCATAGTGCTGACGACCTGCCTCGGCAAAGGTTTCATAGGTGCCCTGCACGATGCCTTGGGTGCCGATGTAGATCCAGGACCCGGCGGTCATCTGGCCGTACATCATCAGCCCCTTTTTATCGAGTTCGTTGAAATGGTCCCAATTCGCCCAATGCGGCACAAGGTTCGAGTTGGCGATCAACACGCGCGGCGCATCCTTGTGGGTCTGGAAGACGCCAACTGGTTTGCCCGATTGCACCAGCAGGGTCTGATCTTCTTCGAGCGCGCGCAGGTTGTCGACGATCAGGTCGAAGTCCTTCCAGGTCCGCGCGGCGCGGCCAATGCCGCCATAAACCACCAGCTCGTGCGGGTTTTCGGCGACGTCGGGATGCAGGTTGTTCATCAGCATCCGAAGCGGCGCCTCGGTCAGCCAGCTTTTTGCGCTGATCTCGGGGCCGGTGGGGGGATAGATATCGCGGTTGTTCTTGCGGGGATCGCTCATGTCGGCCTCCAGGTTTTCAGATCGGTCAGAATGCGGCTCAGATGCGCCCGCAGCCGGTCAGCGCGGGCGTTGTCATAGGTCCAGGGCGCCTGTTTAAGGCAATAGCAGCGCTGCGCCAGTTCCATCTGGATCGCATGCAGGCCTTCTACAGGGCGACCATAGTGGCGGGTGGTCCAGCCACCTTTGAAGCGCCCGTTCAGGATCGCGGTGTAGCCTTCTGCTGCCTCGCAATGGGCCAGGGTCAGCGCCTCGATCGCCGGATCGCAGGTCGTGCCCATATTGGTGCCCACGTTGAAATCCGGCAGCGGCCCGTCAAAGAGGAAGGGAATTTCGCCCCGGATCGAATGGCAGTCATAGAGAATGGCAAAGCCGTGCTGTGCCCTGACCCGCTCCAGCTCTGCCGCAAGCGCGGCGTGATAGGGCGCATGATAGGCGTCGCGGCGGCGGGCAATCTCTGCTTCGTCCGGCTCCGCCCCTGCCATCCAGATCGGGCGACCGTCAAAATCGGTCAGCGGCACCAGCGTCGTGGTGTTCTGTCCGGGATAAAGGCTCACTCCCGCCGGATCGCGATTCACGTCGATGGCATAACGATGGACCGGGGTGCGTACCGTGGTGACCCCCTCCACCAGCCCGGCGTAAAGGTCGTGAATATGCCAGTCGGTATCGGCCAGTGCCCGGCCCACCTCGTTCAGCCCCGCCCGGATGCCCTCCGGGACGTCGGTGCCGGTATGCGGCAGTCCCAGCACCAAAGGGGAAGAGCCACGGGTAACCTCGATCATCGCACCACCTCGGTTCCGGCGGCCCGGGCGATGTCACCGCTGCGGATCATGGCGCTGGCGGCCTCAATCTCGGGGGCGAGGTAGCGATCTTCGGCGAGCGGCGGGATCTCCGCCCGCAGCGCCTGCAGCACCTCCGTCAGCCGGTCAGAGGTCACCAACGGCGCCCGCGCCTCCACCCCTTGGGCGGCGCAGAGCAATTCGACGCCAAGGATCACAGACAGATTCGCGTTCATCCGCCCCAGCCGCAGTGCACCATGGGCGGCCATCGACACGTGATCTTCCTGATTGGCAGAGGTAGGGGTGGAATCGGTGACACAGGGATTGGCGAGATGCTTGTTCTCGCTCATCAGGGCCGCCGTCGTGACCTCGGCAATCATGAAACCGGAATTGAGCCCCGGATCGGGGGTCAGGAAGGGCGGCAGGTCAAAGGACAGCGACGGATCCACCATCAGCGCCACACGGCGCTGCGCGATGGCACCGATCTCCGCCACAGCGAGGGCAATCTGATCAGCGGCGAAGCCAACGTATTCGGCGTGGAAGTTGCCGCCCGACACGATCTTTCCGGCCTCGACCAGCACCAGCGGATTGTCGGTGACGGCGTTTGCCTCGATCTCCAGCGTTGCGGCAGCCATCCGCAGCACGTCCAGCGCCGCGCCCAGCACCTGCGGCTGACAGCGGATGCAATAGGGATCCTGCACACGGCTGTCGCCATCGCGATGGCTTTCACGGATCTCGCTGCCACTCATGATGGCGCGCATCTCGCGGGCCACGTCGATCTGTCCGGCATGCCCCCTGAGTGCGTGAATATCCGCGATCAGCGGCGCGGTGGACCCCATGATCGCATCCGTTGTCAGCGCCGCCACCACGATGGAGGCTTCGGCCAGACGCCAGGCATCAAACAATCCGGCAAGAGCGCAGGCGGTGGAAAACTGGGTGCCGTTGATCAGGCCCAGCCCTTCCTTTGGCCCCAGAACGATCGGCTCCAGCCCCGCCAGTTCCAGCGCCCTGGCGCCGGGCATGCGCGCCCCGTCATAGGTGGCCTCGCCTTCGCCGATCATCACCGCCGCCATATGCGCCAGCGGTGCCAAATCGCCCGAGGCGCCGACAGAGCCTTGCGAGGGCACAACGGGAATGACCCCGCATGCCAGCATAGCCTCGATCTGGGCGATCACCGCCCAGCGCACACCGGAGGCGCCCCGTCCCATCGAGAGCAGTTTGAGCGCCATCATCAAGCGGGTGCGGTCTGCAGGCAGCGGATCGCCGACACCGCAGCAATGGCTGAGGATCAGATTGCGTTGCAGCGTGGCGGTGTCTTCCGGCGCGATCCGGGTCGAGGCGAGTTTGCCAAATCCTGTGTTGATGCCATAGATCGGCGCATCAGCCGCTGCGGCCTCTGCCACCATCCGGGCCGCAGCCTCGACAGCGGAGCGCGCCGCCGGGTCCAGCCGGACCGGGGTGTCAGAGCGATACAGGGTTTCGAGCGTTTGCAGCGTCACCGCGCCCGGGGTCATCTCAATCATGGTCTGCCTTCGAAAATACATGCGTGGAGCGGGTTGAAACCGATGCGATAGGACAGCTCGGCCGGGCGACTGACGTTCCAGATTGCCAGATCGGCGCGCAGGCCCGCTGCGATGCGGCCCCGGTCCGAAAGGCCCAGCGCCTGGGCCGCGTGGCAGGTCACCCCGGCCAGTGTCTCTTCCGGGGTCATGCGGAACAGGGTGCAACCCATGTTCATCGCCATCAGGAGCGAGGTCATCGGCGAGGAACCGGGATTGCAGTCCGTTGCCAGCGCCATCGGCACGCCGTGGTCACGAAACAGCGCGATGGGCGGCGCCTGGGTTTCCCGGATCGTGTAATAGGCACCGGGCAGGATGGTCGCGACGCTGCCTGCCCCGGCCATTGCCGCAGCATCCGCCGCATTGGCATATTCAAGGTGATCGACCGACAGCGCCCCATAACGCGCGGCCAGCGCGGTGCCGCCCTGATGGCTCAGCTGCTCGGCGTGCAGCTTGACCGGCAGGCCCAGTTCCTGCGCGCAGGCAAAGACCTGTTCGATCTCTGCCGGGGAGAAAGCGATGTTTTCGCAGAACCCGTCCACCGCATCGACCAGCCCTTCATCATGGGCCGCGCGCAGGGTGGGCAGGCAGGCCTCCTGCAGATAGGCCCCGGCGCGGCCGCTGTATTCCGGCGGCACGGCGTGGGCGCCCAGAAAGGTCGTGATGACTGTCACCGGACGCATCTGCCCCAACCGACGGGCCGCGCGCAGCATTGTCAGCTCAGCCTCGCGGTCCAGCCCATAGCCGGATTTGATTTCGACCGTGGTGATCCCTTCGGCGATCAACGAATCCAGACGCGGCAGGGCGCTCGCAACCAATTCCTGTTCTGACGCGGCGCGAGTGGCCGAAACGGTCGAGACGATGCCGCCCCCGGCACGGGCGAGTTCTTCGTAGGATGCGCCGTTCAGACGCATTTCGAACTCCTGCGCCCGGTCACCACCGAATACCAGGTGGGTATGGCAGTCGATCAACGCGGGCGTCAGCAGCCGCCCTTCGAGATCCTGCCGGTCCCAGTCTGCGTAGGTATCAGGCAGGTCTGCCTCGGCTCCGATCCAGTCGATCAGGCCATCCTTGATGGCGACAGCCGCTGCGGGAATCAGCCCATAAGGCGCGTCCCCCTCCACCAGCGTGGCAGCAGGTCCTCCGGTCAGCACGTATCGGGATACGTCAGTCATCAGCCCCTCACAAAGTTCTTGATGCAGGATTGATATGAGCATATTCATATTATGTCTATACATAAGGTGATCAGATGCAGACAATTTTTGCACGGCAGGCCCGCACCCCATCGGGATGGGTTCAGAACGTCCGGCTGAGGATTGAGAATGGAGCCATTGCAAAGATCACCGCCAATGCGACGCCCGGCGATGGGGATACCTGCGTCGACACGCTGCTGCCGGGGCTGGCCAACCTGCACTCGCATAGTTTTCAGCGGGCGATGGCGGGGATGAGCGAATACCGCGCCGCCGAGCAGGACAGTTTCTGGACATGGCGACAGCTGATGTATCGCTTTCTCGACCACCTCAGCCCTGAGCAGTATCAGGCCATCGCTGCGCTGACTTTCATGGAGATGCTTGAGGCCGGGTACACCGCCGTGGGTGAGTTCCACTATGTCCACCACCAACCCGGCGGCACCCTCTATGACGACCCTGCGGAGTTGAGCAATCGGGTCTTTGCCGCCGCTGGCGAGACCGGTATCGGCCTGACGCATCTGCCGGTTTTGTATTCCTATGGCGGGGCTGGGCAGCAGCCTCTGACAGGTGGGCAATTGCGGTTCGGCAATTCGGTGGACGGGTTTGCCGATCTTGTGGCGCAGGTTCGCAGAAATGCTGACCGAAACCTGCCCGCCGACACCCGCGTTGGCATCGCTCCGCACTCCTTGCGCGCCACCAGCCCCGAAGATCTGGCAGAGGTCCTGAAGATCCAAGACGGCGCGCCGGTCCATATCCATATCGCCGAACAACCCGCCGAGGTGAAGGACATCCAAGACTGGCTGGGCGCTCGTCCTGTCGAATGGCTGCTGAACAACGCGCCAGTGGGCAAGGACTGGTGCCTGATCCACGCCACCCATATGACCGAGGCGGAAACCCGGGTATTGGCCACATCGGGCGCGGTTGCGGGGCTTTGTCCGATCACCGAAGCAAATCTGGGCGATGGCCCCTTCAATGGGGCGGAATATCTGGCCCATGGCGGGCGCTTCGGGATCGGATCGGATTCCAATATCCGCATCGCCCTGCCCGAAGAGCTGCGCCAGCTGGAGTATTCCCAGCGCTTGCGCGATCTGGCCCGCAACGTGATGACCCCGGGACCGGGATCCGTCGGTGACACCCTGTATCTGGGCGCCGCCCGGGGCGGGGCGCAGGCGCTGGGCCGCGCCGCCGGACAGATCGAAACCGGGGCGCTGGCCGATCTTATTGCCGTCGACACCTCTCTGCCTGCTCTCTGTGCGCTGACGCCCGAACAACTGCTGGACGGTCTGTGCTTCGCCGCAGGTGACGGCGCCATCACCGATGTCTGGAGCGCCGGACGTCATCAGGTGAAACAAGGGCGCCACGTGGGCCGGGAGCAGATTTTGGCTGCCTTCCGCGACACAGTGCAGTCCTTGCGCGCCGCACTCTGACCGCGCGACTTTACAAAACGCGCCCGGGCGCCGAGAACGGATCGACCCTTTCGCCACAACCAGCAGCAGGACAGCCGGTGCAGCCACAAAAGAAAACCAGTTTTCAGGATATCCGGGACGAGGTGCTGCGCCGCATTCAGGACCGGGTTTGGGATCAGGGTGCCCTACTCCCCACTGAACAGGAGTTGTCCGAGGAATTCGGCTGCGCCCGCGCCACGGTGAACCGCGCGCTGCGCGAACTGGCCGAGCGGGGTATCATCGACCGCAAGCGCAAGAGCGGCACGCGCGTTGCCATCGCGCCGGTGAAACAGGCGCGGCTGGAAATCACCGTGACCCGCCAGCAGGTCGAGGACATGAATGCGGTGTATCGCTACTGGCTGGTCAGCCGTGCCGCCGTGCCCGCGCCGGGGTGGCTGTCCTCGCAGATGGGGCTGATGGCGGGGGCAGAGGTCCTGCATCTGCAATGCATGCATTACGCCGACAACAGCCCCTTTCAGTTCGAGGACCGCTGGATCAATATCGACGCGGTGCCGGATGTCGCGGAGGCTGATTTTTCGCAGACCGGGCCGAATGAATGGCTGCTGTCACGGGTCCCCTTTTCCAATGCTGAAATCACCCTGTCCTCGGTGGCGGCGGATGCGGCGCTGGCCGGGTTCCTTGGCACGCAAGAGGGCACGCCGCTGTTCCTCATGGAACGGGCAACCTGGTTTCAGGAGCAGCCGGTGACCTTTGTTAGGATGCATTTTCACCCGGGCTACCGGATGCGCACCCAGTACTGATCCAGCACCTGAACCTTAGCCAGCCTTCAGCAGTAGCTGGCTTTCGTATCCTTTCAGCGCCGGACGGGCAGAAGGGCCGTAGGCGGACCAGTCGCCGCCGATGAGGTGCAGGATCTCGGCCCGCGTTTCACCATCAAAACTGGCAGCGGTTTCAAGGCCGGGATGATAGCTTTCGCTCTCCAACCCGTTGCCCCGGATGATCTCGTGCCGGTCAAACAGCAGGTGCACATAGGTCACCGGGCCGCCATCACGGCGCATGCGGATACTGTCGCCGTTGACCAGATCCTTGGCCTTGACCAGAACCTGCGGCGCACCAAACAACAGCTCTGCCCGATCCGAGGACACAAGAACCCGGTGGCAGGGCGACAGCTCTAGCGCAGCATGATCGCCCAGCGCGCCTGCGGCCAGGACAACCGGCGCATCGGCGCCCTCTGCGCGACGGTGGCTGCGGCCGATCCAGCGCAGCGGCTGCAATCCATTGTCACGGGTATGGATCAAGGTGCCCGGCTCCAGCTTCTCCACCGGCTGCGGTCCCGCAGCGGTATCAATCAGCGTCCCGGCCACGAAACAGGGGACCGTGGTCATTTTCACCAGACCCGTGTCGGTATTCCCCAGCCCATCGGCAACCGTATAGGTAAAAGTCGTGGTCTCGGGATCGTCGACATCATCCTGCGCGGCAATGTCAAAGGTGCCATCGTCATTCAGGGTGATGCGCTGGCCGCCTGACAGGGTGACGGTGCTGCCCGCCACCACCGGCTGGCCGTTGATATGGGTGATGGTCAGCGTCGTGCCGGGCGTGTGGCTGTCATTGGCCAGCACATCCAGCGTGTCCGAACTGCCCTCATCCAGCGTGATTGCGTCATCCCCTGCCACCAGCGCGGTCTGGATAGAGTCCCCAGCGATCAGCAGGTTGGAATCGTATTTATCATCACCCGCATCCGCGATGCCGATCTTGATCGAGTTCACCTGCCCCGGCTTGACCGGCGCGGTCAGCGTCAACGTGATGGTGAAGCCGTCCATTTCGGTATTGTAGGTGTCGTCATGCTGGTTGTTATCGACATAAAGATCCTGGTTCGATCCATCGTTGATATTGTCGATAGAAATGTCACCGCTGCCGATCGTCAGCTCGGCCTGCTCGCCGTTGACCCAAACCCCGACCGCGTCGTTGAACCCCTTGTTGACGTACTCCAAATACTCTTCCGAGGAGAACACGAACTGCATGGTCAGCGTCGAGCCCGCCGGAATAAAATTCGCCTCGAACACCGCCGCATCATAGGTCTGCATACCCGCCAGATCGGTCAGGTCGGAATCGCCCGCTTCTCCGTGGCGCGTCGTGGTCCGCGAGCTGGTGTTCACGTCACCGCTGCTGTTGGTCACATCCGTCACATTGCCAGTCGACAGGATCACGCCGGTGTCCGAGGGGGTGATCTCGGAGGCAACCGTGTCGCCATCCGAATAGATGCCTGAGGCGTCTTTGGCGCCTGTGTAGCTAGCATTGAGAACGGTAATTCCGCTGCCGAACATCGCATCCGCCATCTGCGCCGCAGAGGCTGAGGTATCGACGGGCAACTCGGATGCAATGGGCATAAGATCGGTCCTGAAAAAGCATGAGCAAAACAGAAAATCGGCCCGGCGCGTGAGAACCGGCCCCGCCTCCCTTAGCAGACCCGGAGTTGAGGATCGGTAAACCAGCGCAAATGACAACCGCGCAGACCACTTCTGCAGGCTCTAAGACGATTGACCGCGCAGCGCGCCCCGCGTATGGCCTGCGCCATGGAAAAGAAGAAACCCTCCCGCCAGCAGGTCTATACGCTGCTGGTTCAGATTGGCCGCAAAGAAGGCGACGGGCTGCCCGATGGCGCCTCGGGCGCTGCGCTGATGGTCTATGCCTCCGGCGTGGATGAAGCCGAAGCCGTGCGTGAAACGGTGGCGATCCTGAAACAGGCCGACACCGCGCCGCTGGATGTGACCGGATATGGCACCCTGGCCGAGCGCGAAGCCGAAGGTCACGAGATCGGTGAGGAAGAGCGCGAGTTGATGGACCGCGCACTGGCGGAGAACGCCGTCATCGTCGCTCAGATGACGCCGTTCTTTGACGGGGAAGAACCCACCATCCACTGAACGCGTACCCGGGGATCCAGATCACCTCGATCCGCCGAACCAGCGTTTATAAAGCTGATCATAGGTGCCGTCTTCTTGCAGCGCCAAGAGGGCGCGGTTGGCTTCTTCCGTGTGTTCTGAGCCCTGCGGGAACAGAAGACCGTAATTCTCCCGCAGGAAAGCAGACCCGATGGTGCGCCCGTGGGCCTCGCCTTCGTGTGTGACGTAGTAATTCAGCACCGGCGCGTCAAAGACCACCGCGTCGATCTTGCGCCCCTCAAAAGCTTCGATCAGCTCTTCCAGTCCCGGGTAGCCATAGAAATCGATATCCCGCCGCTGCAGGAATCCCGATGCCGTGGATCCCTCGATTGTGCCGACCCGCTGGCCATAAAGGTCATTGACCGAATTCACCTTGCCGGTGATCGCCTCGACCGTCATCGCCGTGGTGATCTTTGCGACAAAGACCGACACCACGAACAGCGATGAAATCACCAGCAGCACCCCGAACAGGCGACCGATAGGAGTGCGAGGCACCCGCTCTTCAAAACCGCCATTCACCACCAAATTCAACGCCCACCAGAAGGACGGAAACCAGGCCTCTTTCAGCGGTCGGTCGAAATAGGGCTGGGCGCGGCGTTCGAATGTCCACATCAGCATGCCACCCCCGAACAGCAGTAGGAACGCCAGACCGATGGCAATCGCCAGATCCCAGGACAGCATGGCCCGCCACAGCGACGGTGCCCGCACGTCCTCGGCATGCACCATGATCTGCAGCCCGCTTTCGAACACTGGCTGGCTGAAATCCATTTCGGTTTCGCGCGCCGCCGTGATCGAGATATTGGCCGCAGCCATATCCACCGTGCCGTTGCGCACGCCCTCCAGCATCTCGGCAAAGGTCTCGGTCCGGTTGATCTCGTAGTTCCAGCCCAGACGCTCGGCCATCGCCTCCACCAGTTCGATGGAGAACCCGGTATCAACCCCATTTTCGACCATCGAAAACGGCGGACGCGTCACGGTGTTGACCGTCAGCATCTGGGCCAGGCTAACCTGTCCCCAGAGGGTAAACACCAGCAAAAGAAGATAACGGAGGAAAGACACGTCGAAATCACGACCCTGGATTAAGGAAATCAGAAATGTCTTAGGCGGTATAAAAGCATCACGCAAGCGTGATGCCGCGCGCTCCCCTCGGGTCATGCTCTGCCCTGCCCAATGGCGCGGCACAGGAGGCAGACTTCTTGCTCAGCCGATCTGCATAGCCGACAGCAAACGCCCCTCAGCCCCGGACAGGGCCCGCCGGGCCGCAGGTCCATAACCGGTGCCGGTTTCCGGGTCCAACTCGGGGAACAGGGCGCAGATTTCATCCAGCACCCTCCGTTCGAACAGGTTCGGGGTTTCCGGACCGGGCAGGAAGCTTTCGCTGGGCAGATCCTCAGAATAGATCACCTGATGGCGGTCGAACATCAGGTGGACATACTCCACCTCGCGGCAGGGAGAGGGCCGGACCGTTCTGTCATTGATCAGATCCCGCGCCGCCACCAGAACCTCGGGTTCGCCAAACAGCAGTTCCGCCGCAGCGCCGCGCACCAGCACCCGGTGCTGCGGAGAGACGGACAATGTCCGGTGCGCGCCAAAGCTGCCCGCAGCAATCCGTACCGGTGCCAATTCCCCGGTCCCGGCAACCCGGCGCGATCCGGTCCAGCGCACCGGTTGCGGCCCGTCATCGCGGGTCATGACCAGATCCCCGGGCATCAGGCTCTCGACCGGCACTTCGCCGCGCGGGGTGCGGATCAGCGTCCCCGCAACAAAGCAGGGGATCGAAGTCGCATTCACCACCCCGGTATCTGAATTGGTCCCGTTGCTGACGGTATAGGTGAAGGTGAAATCCTCCACGTCGCCATCCCCGACCAAGGTCAGCGTGCCATCACCGTTCAGCTCGACCGTCTGTCCAGTGCTCAGCGTCACCAGCGATCCTGCTGTGACCGCGACACCATTCAGATGGGTAATCGTCAGCGTGCTGCCCGACACATTTGTATCGTTGGCCAGCACATCGATCGTCTTGCTGCCGTCGGCCTGCACGTGCGCCAGATCCGTCTGCGCCACCAGATCTGTCTGGATCGAATCCCCAGCGATCAGAAGGTTACTATCGTATTTGTTGTCGCCCACATCGGCGATACCGATGCGCAGAGTGTTCACCTCATCCGGGTTGACCACCATCGTCAGCGTCATGGTGAGCGTCAGCCCGTCCATTTCGGTGTTATAGGCATCGCCGGTATTGTCGAGATAGAGGTTCTGATTGTTGGTAGAACTGATGTTGTCCGGATTGGCCGTACTGCTGCCAACCTCCAACTGCACCTGTTCGCCATTGACCCAAACGGACACCACATCCTGATAGATCGAATCCTGGTATTCCGGAAATTCCTCTGAGGAGAAGATGAACTGCATCGTCATCACTTCGCCATCCGGAATGAAACTCACATCCAGATAGGAGGCATCATAGGTCCGCGCGCCGGCAGCCGCATTAAAGTCGGCGTTGTCGTTCTCACCGCTGGTATTGGTGGACTGGTTGGCCCGCTGGTTCGCCTCGCCGCTAGAATTGGTGTAGTCATCCGCGCGGCCCGTCGACAGGATCACCCCCGTATCGCCCGGCGTTGCAGCGGGGGCTATTGTATCGCCGCCCGAGTAGATTGCAGAGGAACGACTGTCGCCGGAATAGCTCGCGCTGACCACCGTGACGCCGGTGCCAAAGATCTCTTCCGCCATCTGATCGGCAGACACCGCCAGATTGTAGTTCAGTTCAGACGCTGCCACCATTGCCCTGCCCTCACTCATAACGATGAGACAGACCATCCGCCGCATTGAAACGCCTTTTCGGCGCCATGCGGGGTAAAGACCCTTCCGGGTCCTGTTTTCCGGGATGCAGTGGCCACATGGACCTGTACTGCGCGTTGGTGACCTGCCTCAGGTCTTCTTGGTTAATGGATTATTAACACGATTCTTTTTGCCTGTCCCCGCCTCTGAAGGGGGTACACAAAATGACCTTTTTTGCGCCACGTTTCGCCCCCTCTCCGCCCTTTCACAGTCCCATGACCTGCCCCCTTGGCGACCTTCTGGCGGTTTGCACCTTGCCGGGATCCACGCTAGGCCATGACAAACCGGAATTTCAGGAGCCCACCGCATGTCCCCGACCGATCCCGCCCGCCTGACCGCCGATCTGATCCGCTGCCCGTCGGTCACCCCTGAAGAGGGCGGCGCGCTGGAGCTGCTGGAACAGCTTCTAAGCGCAGCAGGCTTTGACTGCGCCCGGGCAGACCGCGGCGGGATCAGCAACCTGTTTGCCCGCTGGGGTGCAAAAGGCCACGCCCGCACCTTTGGCTTCAACGGTCACACCGATGTGGTGCCCGTGGGCGATGAAGCGGCCTGGACCGTCGATCCTTTTGGCGCCGAGGAAAAAGACGGCATCCTTTATGGCCGGGGCGCCACCGACATGAAATCGGGCGTTGCCGCCTTTGCCGCTGCTGCCATCGATTTTGTGCAGACCACCCGGCCCGACGGCGCCGTCATCCTGACCATCACCGGCGATGAAGAAGGCGATGCGCTGGACGGCACCACCGCGCTGCTGGACTATATGCAGGAACAGGGGGAGGCCATGTCGGTCTGCCTGGTAGGAGAGCCCACCTGCCCCAACACCATGGGCGAGATGATCAAGATCGGGCGCCGCGGATCGCTGTCGGCATGGTTCACCGTGACCGGTAAACAGGGCCACTCCGCCTATCCGCACCGGGCCAACAATCCGCTGAGCGCCATGGCGCGGCTGATGGACCGTCTCGCCAGTCACGAGCTGGATCAGGGCACCGAGCATTTCGACGCCTCGACGCTCGCGGTTGTCACCATCGACACCGGCAACCCGGCGACCAACGTGATCCCGACGCAAAGCCGCGCCACCGTGAACATCCGCTTCAACGATGCCCACAGCGGCGCCAGCCTGACGGAATGGCTGCGGGCAGAGGCCGACAAGGTCGAAGCCGAGTTCGGCACCACCATCGACATGCAGGTCAAGATTTCCGGCGAAAGCTTCATAACGCCGCCGGGCGCGCTCTCCGATCTGGTCTCAACCGCAGTGGCGGCGGAAACCGGTGTCACGCCGGAGCTGTCCACCACAGGCGGCACCTCGGACGCGCGCTTTGTCAAATCGCACTGCCCGGTGGTGGAGTTCGGCCTCGTGGGCAAGACCATGCATCAGGTGGATGAAAACGTCGAAATAGCCCAAATTCACCAGCTGAAAGCCATCTATTCCCGCATCCTGAAAGACTATTTCGCATGACGGCGCAGATTGCGGTCACCGAGGACCGCGAGGCCTGTTTTCGCCTGCGGTTCGACGTTTTCGTCACGGAACAGGGCGTACCTGTCGAGGAAGAGATCGACGCGCTGGATGATGCGGCAACGCATCTTCTGGCCACGCAGGATGGACAGCCCATCGGCACCGCCCGCATCGTCTTTGCCGGTGACACCGCCAAGATCGGGCGGGTTTGCGTCACACAGGCTGGCCGGGGAACCGGTCTAGGCAAGGCGCTGATCGAAAAGGCGGTGGAGATCGCCCGCCAGACACCCGGTATGTCCCGCGCCAAGCTGGGCGCCCAGCTGCACGCCCTCGGCTTTTATGAAAAGCTGGGCTTCACAGCCACCGGCCCCGTCTATGATGACGCCGGGATCGACCACCGTGATATGGTTCTGGACCTGAACTAAGATGAAACGCCAAACCCTTGTCATCATGATCAAGGAACCGCGCCCGGGCAGGGTCAAAACGCGGCTGGGACAGGGGATCGGCGTGATCCCCGCCACCTGGTGGTTCCGGCATCAATCGGCCCGATTGATCCGATCCTTGCGCGATCCACGCTGGCAGATCGTTCTGGCGGTGGCCCCGGACCGGGCCGTCACCTCCCGCGTCTGGCGCGCTGATCTGCCGCGTCTGCGGCAAGGCGGCGGCGATCTGGGACAGCGCATGAAGCGGATGCTCAAGGCGGCGTGCTCTGTCCCGGTCGATAGGCTAGGCCGCGCCCCGGTGCACGGTCCTGTCTGCCTGATCGGCGCCGACATTCCCGGCATCACCCGCGCCCATATCGCCCGTGCCTTTGCCGCGCTGGGGTACTCGGATGCGGTGTTCGGCCCAGCCACCGATGGCGGCTACTGGCTGGTCGGAGCAAAACACCCGGCCCGCCTGCCGCAAACCCTGTTTCAGAACGTGCGCTGGTCCAGCGAGCACGCGCTGGCCGATTCTGTCGCGACGCTTCCGGGGTGGCGCATTGCGCAAACAGACATCCTGAACGACGTGGACACGGCAGCAGATCTGCGCCAAAGCCGCAGCTGACCCGCTCTTTTCATCATGACCTTGTCTTCGGGTCATGATACGCGGGGGATATGACCCGTATCCCCTCCAAGGCCGAAATCCTCGACTGGATTTCCGCCCACCCGACCCAGAACTCGAAACGCGACATTGCCAAGGCCTTTGGCATCAAGGGGGCTGACCGTATCGACCTCAAGCGCGTATTGAAGGAACTGGAGGCCGAAGGGCACCTGGAGAAGCGCAGGAAAACCTACCGCGATCCAGAACAATTGCCGCCCGTCACCATCCTGACGGTCAAACGTCCGGACCGGGACGGCGATCTGTTTGGCCGCCCGATGGAATGGCATGGCGAAGGGGTGGAACCCATTATCCTTCTGATGCCGCGCGCCTCGGATCCCGCATTGGGGGAAGGCGACCGGATCCTGGCCCGGCTGACCGCCGTCAAAGGCGAGGATCACAATTACGAAGCCCGGCTGATCCGCCGTATCGGTACCAACCCCAAACGGGTGCTTGGCGTCTTTCGCACCGGTGCCGAAGGGGGCCGGATCGTTCCGATCGACAAATCCAGCTCGACCGAATGGAGCGTGGCGCCGGATGCAACGGGCGGCGCCAAGGATGGTGAACTGGTCGAGGCCGAACAGGCCGGTCCCAAGACCCGTCTGGGCCTGCCGCGCGCGCGCGTCGTCGAACGTCTGGGCGACCCATCAGCGCCCAAGGCGGTATCGCTGATCGCGATCCACCAGCACGGCATTCCTGACCAATTCCCCGATCAGGTGATGGCCGAGGCGGACGCCGCCAAACCCATTGGCCTGAAAGGACGCGAAGACCTGCGCGACCTGCCGCTGATCACCATCGACCCGGTGGATGCGCGCGACCGCGACGATGCCTGTTTCGCCGAGGCCGACACCGATCCCAAGAACCCCGGCGGCCATGTGATCTGGGTCGCGATTGCCGATGTGGCCGCCTATGTGCGCCCCGGCTCCGCATTGGACCGCGAGGCGCGCAAACGGGGCAACTCCAGCTATTTCCCCGACCGCGTGGTGCCGATGCTGCCGGACCGGCTGTCGGGCGATTTGTGCTCGCTGCATGAAAACGTGCCGCGCGCCTCTGTGGTGGTGCGCATGCAGGTCGATGCGGAGGGCAACAAGGTCGGCCATCGCTTCATGCGGGCGCTGATCAACTCCAGCGCCGCGCTCAGCTATCAGGAAGTGCAGGACGCCATGGACGGGCGCCCCAGCGAGAAGACCGCGCCCCTTCTGGAGGACGTGATCAAGCCGCTTTACGCCGCCTATCGCGCCCTGACCAAGGCCCGCGCCGCGCGTCAGCCGCTGGATCTGGATCTGCCGGAACGGCGCATCGTGTTGGATGACGACGGCCAGGTCGCCTCGGTCAATTTCCGTGACCGGCTGGAGGCGCACCGACTGATCGAGGAATTCATGGTGCTTGCCAATGTCGCGGCTGCCGAGACCCTGATCAAGAAACGCACCCCGCTGGTGTTCCGCGTCCACGAAGAACCGGCGCCGGAGAAGCTGGAAGCGCTGCGCGAAACAGCGCAGGCGGCAGGTCTGAACCTCGCCAAGGGACAGGTGCTGCAAACCCGGCATCTGAACGCGCTGCTCAATGCGGCGGCGGGCACGGACGATGCAGAGCTGATCAATATCTCGACCCTGCGGTCGATGCAGCAGGCCTATTACAACCCTGAAAACTTTGGCCATTTCGGGCTGGCCCTTCGCAACTACGCGCATTTCACATCCCCCATCCGGCGCTATGCGGATCTGATCGTGCACCGGGCGCTGATTACCGCCCATGGCTGGGGGCCGGACAATGGCAAGGATGGTCTCACCCCCGATGAAATCGAGCGGCTGGACGACACCGCCACTCATATTTCCGAGACCGAGCGCCGCTCGATGATCGCGGAACGTGACACCACGGACCGCTATCTGGCGGCCTACCTGTCGGAACGGGTCGGCAATGAATTTACCGGCCGGATCAGCGGCATTGCTCGGTTCGGCGCCTTCGTGAAACTGGATGAAACCCATGCCGACGGGCTGGTGCCCGTGCGCACTATCGGACGCGAGTTCTTCCATTTCGATGCTGATGCCGGGACGCTGATGGGGGCCGATACCGGTCTCACGCTTGCCATCGGTCAGCGCGTCACCGTCAGGCTGACACAGGCCGCGCCGGTCACCGGCGGTTTGGAGCTGGAGCTGTTGTCGATCGAGGATCAGGCCCTGCCCAAAGGTGGCAGTGGGCGCGGGCGACGCAGCCCGGCGGGCCGCACCGTCAAACGCAAGGCGGCAAAATCCAAACACAAGGCCGCCAAGACCAAGCGCAAAGTCGAACGCAAACGCCGCAAGTAAAAGCGGCCAATAGATCCGGCCTGCTACGCCGGTTCGGCGGCGCCTTGCGCGCCTGCCGATTGCACCCTTTTGCGATGGACCTGCAATGATTACATTCAAACTGAGCAGACACTGAACCAAGGTAGTATTCCCATGCGGATCTGGATGAAGGCGGCAGCCCTTGCCGCGACCGGCGCAGTTGCAGCACAGGCCGGACCCGACGAATCCCTGCGCCCCCCTGAGCGCCCGGTCGAACGCGGCGCCCCGGCGGCGGCTGATGGCTCTTACCAGCTGGCGGCGGCGATCTCGTTGCGCCCCCTGAGCCGCCCCAGCGGGCTGGCACCAGACATCGTTCAGGACGATCAGGTGGTGCCGGTCGCCGCCAACAGTGGCTTTCAGGCCTGGATCAACGGATTCCGGCGCCGTGCCATGGCACAGGGGATCTCCTCTTCGACCCTGAACCGCGCCTTTCGCGGGGTGGAGTATGACAACGACGTCATTCGCCGCGACCGTAACCAGTCCGAGTTCACCAAGACGATCTGGGAATACCTAGACAGCGCCGTCTCGGACTCCCGGGTCAAGAACGGCAAAAAGGCCCTACGTGAACAGCGGCGGCGGCTGAACCGGATCGAAGCCACCTATGGCGTCGACAAGGAGGTCGTGGTCGCCGTCTGGGGCATGGAAAGCAACTATGGCAACCACCGCGGCAATATGAACGTCATTCAATCGCTGGCGACGCTGGCCTACGACGGTCGCCGCGGGCGGTTCTTTGAAAAGCAGCTGATCGCGGCGCTGAAGATCCTGCAATCGGGCGACGTCGCCCCGCGCAAGATGACCGGCAGCTGGGCCGGGGCCATGGGGCACACCCAGTTCATACCCACCTCCTATCTGGCCTATGCTGTGGATTTCACTGGCGATGGCAAACGCGACATCTGGTCGGAAGACCCCTCTGATGCGCTGGCCTCGACCGCCGCTTATCTGAAGCGGTTCGGCTGGGTCAAAGGCCAGCCCTGGGGCGTCGAAGTGCAGCTACCGCGCGGGTTCAACTATGGTCTGGCCAGCCGGTCGGTGAAGAAACCCCCCGCGGAATGGGCCCGGCTGGGTGTCGTTGGAACCAACGGGCGCGCCGTTCCCAACCATGGCACGGCCTCGATCCTGCTGCCCGCCGGCGGGAATGGCGCCGCCTTCATGATCTTCAAGAATTTCTCGGTCATCGAGCGCTATAACGCTGCCGATGCCTATGTGATTGGGGTGGGGCACCTGTCCGACCGCATCGCAGGCGGACCGGCGATCCAGGCGAAATGGCCGCGCGGCGACCGCTCCTTGAATTTCCGGGAACGCAAGGAGCTGCAGCAGCGCCTGTCGCGGGCCGGTTTCAACACTGGTGGCGTCGATGGGAAGATCGGCCCCAAGACGCTGGCCGCGATCCGCAGCTATCAGGCCTCCAAAGGTCTGATCCCGGATGGCTATGCCTCGCTCAAACTGCTGCGCCGCCTGCGCTGAGCCACACCTCACGACAAGCAAAAGAAAAGGCCCCGCATCCTCTGCGGGGCCTTCTTTCTATCAGCGTTCTGTGGCGTATCAGCCTGGGCTCATGCCGCGCAGACGTTCGGAGCGGCGACGCAGCAGTTCCAGCACCGTCAGCAGGCAGATCGAAATCCCCACAAGGATGGTCGCAACCGCCAGAATGGTGGGCGAGATCTGCTCACGCAGGCCGGTGAACATCTGCCACGGCAGCGTCTTCTGACCGGCCGAGCCGACAAAGAGCACCACGACCACCTCGTCAAAGGAGGTGATGAAGGCAAAGAGACCACCGGAAATCACACCGGGCAGGATCAGCGGCATCTGCACCCGGAAGAAGGTGGTCACCGGATCGGCGCCCATGTTCGCAGCAGCACGGGTCAGCGAACGGTCAAAGCCGACCAGCGTCGCGGTCACGGTGATGATGACGAAGGGAATCCCCAGCGCCGCGTGCGCCAGAACCACGCCGAAGTAGGTGCCCTGCATCCCGATGCGGCTATAGAAGAAATACATGCCAGCAGCCGAGATGATCAGCGGCACGATCATCGGAGAGATCAGGATTGCCATGATCGCGCGGCGGAAGGGTACGTGCGGCTGGCTGAGACCAATCGCCGCCAGGGTGCCAAAGCTGACCGACAGGATCGTCGCCATCGGCGCGATCTTGATCGAGTTCCACAGCGCCTGCTGCCAGTCATCATTGCTGAAGAAGTCCTTGTAGTGCTTCAGAGAATAGCCAGCCGGATCAAAGCGCAGCATTTCCGGGGTAAAGGTGAAGAAGTTCTCTGCGTTGAAGCTGAGCGGCATCACCACGAGGATCGGCGTGATCAGGAAGACGAAGATAACGCCGCAGATCACCCGGAAGCTATAGTGCCACAGAACCTGACCGGGGGTCAGATAGGGCGGCAGATGCGCCCGGTAGCGCGAGGTCGCCAGCCAGAAGATGAACCAGCCGGCGAACCAGCCGAACAAGCCGCCAACCACAGCGGCAGGTAGTCCGCCAAACAGGAATCCCAGCACCAGGAACAGCGCGAAGGTCACCCAGCGCAGCGGTTTTTCCTTGTCGGTCATGCCCGCAAAGACAAAGCCGAGCACGCCGAGGATGGCGCCGCCGATCAGGATCCCGATCAGGCCGGTGGCCTGAGCGGTGCCTACGAAGAGACCAAAGAAGGCTCCGGCGCCGGCTGCAACTGCAGCGGTGAAACCGGGGGTTTGATTTGTAACAGGAGTCAATGCCATGTCGGTTATCCCAGTTTCACGTTATCGATGCCGACGATCTTGTCATAGGCCCAGTAGAGCACCAGAACGACGACCAGAAGGATCGCGCCAAGTGCAGCCGCAAGGCCCCAGTTCAGCGAAGACGAGATGTGATAGGCGATCCGGTTCGAGATGAAGACACCCTTGGTGCCGCCGACGATTTCCGGGGTGATGTAGTAGCCGATGGCCAGAATGAAGACGAGGATCGACCCCGCGCCGATACCGGGCACCGACTGCGGGAAATAGACCCGCCAGAACGCGGTCCAGTTGGTCGCGCCAAGCGATTTGGCCGCGCGCAGGTAGGACGGGTTGATCGTCTGCATCACCGAATACATCGGCAGGATCATGAAGGGCAGCAGGATGTGGGTCATCGCCACGATGGTGCCGAACTGGTTGTTGATCATCACCAGCCGTGCATCATCCGCTACAAGCCCCAGCCAGACCAGTACATCGTTGATAACGCCCTGTTGCTGCAGCATCACCTTCCAGGCCGATGTCCGCACCAGAAGCGAGGTCCAGAAGGGCAGAAGCACAAGGATCATCAGCAGGTTGGCCGAGCGTGTCGGCAGGTTCGCCAGGATCCAGGCCACCGGGTAGCCCAGGAGGATACAGGAACCGGTGATTACCAGCGACATGAACATCGTACGCTTGAGCAGCGTGATATAGATCTGCTGGTTCTCGGGACGCGCTTCGGCGCCATCCGGGCCTTTCTGCATGTCGATGGAGTTCAGGAAATAACCGCTGGTGTATTTCGGGCTGTAGGTCTGGACGGTGCGCCAATTGTCGACATCGCCCCAATCTTCGTCGATGTCGAGGAAGGCTGCCTTGAAGGAAATCGGCTCCAGATCGGCCAGTGCTGCGCCCGCGGCCTGCAATTCAGCCGCGCCGGGGCCGCTGTAGCTGGCCAGTTTTTCAGCACCACCGGGGGCCTGCACTTCGGTGGCAAAGGCCACGAAAACGCTTTCCCAGGGATCTTCCTCAGCCACGACATCCTCATCGATGATCGCGGTGAACAACGCAAAGTCGGTATAGGCGGTTGCCATGCGCGGGAAGAGTTCGGAAATCTCGGCACCGGGAACAAAGCCAATATCGCCCGGGAAAGCCTCATCCGTGAGGTTGCGCATCTTTTCGCGTTGCGCGGTCAGCAGATCAGAATTACCCGCCGCGCCGCTGCCACCGGTCATGATTTCGAACCAGAGCGCCTCATCCTTGAGGGCGCGATCGGCCGCGCGTTCGATGGCTTTGACGTGGTCCTTACCGATGTCGTCAACCTTGCGACCGCTGCTGCGGAACAGGGACGAAATACCGGTCTGTTCATAGTTCAGGCGGGTGCCGAGCTTGGTATGCTCCTTGGCCTCTGCCGCCACAAAAAGATCGTAATAAAGCTCTTCATATACCGCCTCTCCGGGCGCTTCGCCGCTTTTGGCGTCCCAGTCGGCCAATGTAACCACGGTCTTGGGAAGCGTGTCCGAAACGATCCGGTTCTCGACCGAGCGGAACAGCATGTCGCCGATCGGGAGAATGAAGGTCAGAAGGATGAAGAGCAGAAGCGGTGCGATAAGCATCAGCGCACGCAGCTTTTGCATTCTCAGGGCGCGGGCCAGGCTGCGCTTCAATGGCGTGCCGTCAGCCGCCAGAACCGGGCCGGATTGGGTGGTGTCGCTCATATCTATCCCTGTGTTTTGCCCGCTGTATCGCCCGCGGGTTTTGCTCTTCCGGCCGTTCAGATGCGACCTGATACGAAGAGTGGGTGCCAGAGAGCGGCGGGCGCTCTCTGGCTGGATCGTCAGACCGGCTTACTTAGCCAGCCACGCCTGGAATTTGGCGTCGATGTCGTCGCGGTAGTCAGCCCAGAACTCGTAGTTGTAGAGGAACGTGTTCTTTGCGTTTGCCGGATCGGTCGGCATGTGCGGCGCCATGTCGATGCCCAGTTCGGCGTGCTTGCCAACCAGCGGAGCGGAGGACGCACGGGCCGGACCGTAGGAGATGTACTTGGCCTGGTCCGCCAGACGCTGGGTGTCGGTTGCGAACATGATGTAGTCCAGCGCGCGTGCTTTACGCTCGTCGGACAGGCCTGCCGGAATGATCCAGCCGTCCAGGTCGAACACCTGCGCGTCCCACATCATGGCGACGGGCTGCTTCTGCTCTTCGATGACCGAGAACAGACGACCGTTGTAGGTGGAGCCCATCACGACTTCGCCGTCAGCCAGCAGCTGCGGAGTGTCGGCGCCGGCAGACCACCAAATCACGCTGTCTTTGATGGTGTCGAGCTTGGCCAGAGCCTGTTCTTGACCTTCTTCGGTCTCCAGCACGTCATAGACTTCGTCCTTTGCAACGCCGTCGCAGAGCAGAGCCCATTCCATGTTGTTGATCGGACGCTTCTCCAGCGCGCGCTTGCCCGGATAGGCTTCCAGGTCGAAGACGTCGCAGATGTCATCCGGAGGCGTATCGCCTACCATGTCAGTGCGGTAGCCGAAGGTGGTCGAGTAAACGATCTGCGGGATGAAGCAGTCGGACACCAGCAGTTCGCCGAAGTCTTCGGAGGCCGGGGTGCCATCGGGCGCGGCGGCCAGTTGCTCATCCGCGTCGATTTCCATCGCCAGACCTTCGTCGCAAAGACGCATCGCGTCCGCAGCAACCACGTCAACCACGTCCCAGGTCACGTTGCCCGCTTCGTTCATCGCGCGCAGCTTCGCAACCGCTTCGGCCGAGCTTTCGTCGTTGATGATCTTGACGCCAGTCTTTTCAGCATAGGGCTCGTGATAGGCCTTCAGCTGGGAGTTCGAATATGCGCCACCCCAGGACACGATGGTCATCTCGTCTGCCATTTCTGCGAACGCCATAGGCGCGCAGAGCGCCGTCGTGGCGGCAAGGGCTGTCAGTTTGGTGAGTTTCATAAACACTCTCTCCTTGTTGATCTTGAATTTAACTGTGATCCCCCGGTCACTTGGCCGCCAGGGGTTTCAAAGCGCGCGCCGTCGTCAGGCGTCCAGCGCGCGGCAGTCTTCGGGCAGCCAGCCGATTTCAATCTGCTGGCCCGGCTTCAGGCGAACCTGGTCCGGTGCGTTCCGTGTCTTGATAATGAATTCGTCATTTCCCGCCACCCGCAGACGGGTACGGAAGATGTCACCCATGTAGATGAACTCCAGCACTTCGGCCTTCAGGGTGTGGGCGCCTTCCTGCAGGCGTTCCTTGTTGTATTCGACCCGCTCGGGGCGGATGGAGACGCGGGTGCGCTCGCCGGGCTGGGACACGTTGATCGGCTTACAGTCGATCAATTCACCACCATCCAGCTGCACCAGAGCAAGACCGTTGTTGATCTCTTTCACGGTGCCTTCAAGGGTGTTGTTCTCACCGATGAACTGCGCGACGAAGCTGTTTTCCGGCTCTTCATAAAGCTGATCCGGCGGCGCCAGCTGCTGAATACGGCCATCGTCGAACACAGCAACGCGGTCCGACATGGTCAGCGCTTCGGTCTGGTCGTGGGTCACATAGACCACGGTAATGCCCAGACGGTGGGCAAGATCGGTGATCTCGAACTGCATCTTTTCGCGCAGCTGTTTGTCCAGCGCGCCCAGCGGTTCGTCCATCAGAACCAGTTCGGGTTCGAACACGAGCGCGCGTGCCAGAGCGACCCGCTGCTGCTGACCACCCGAAAGCTGCGCAGGGCGGCGGCCGCCAAAGGCGCCCATTTCCACCATGTCCAGCGCGCGCTTGACCTTCTCTTCACGCTCGGACTTGCCCATCTTGCGGACTTCCAGCGGAAAGCTGAGGTTCTCGGCAATGGTCATATGCGGGAACAGCGCATAGTTCTGGAACACCATGCCGATGCCACGCTTGTGCGGCGGAATGTTGTTGATCGAAACACCGCCCAGACGGATATCCCCGTGGGTGGCGGTTTCAAATCCGGCAAGCATCATAAGGCAAGTTGTCTTGCCAGAGCCAGACGGCCCAAGCATTGTCAGAAACTCACCTTTAGGCATCACCAGGTTAAGGTCTTTGACGACGAGCGTTTCGCCATCATAACTCTTTTGGACACGTTCGAATTCAACGAACGCATCACTGTTTGACGCATCAGCCAAAACAGGCTCCCCGTGTTAATTTGGCAGTTTGGTCTGCACTCGTTGCACTGATGTAAACATACCCACCATGGTGGATGCAACCGGATCGTCCTTTCAGTGCTTGAAACTAGCTTAGGGACTAGCTTTCAGCGGATCGGACCGATTGCGACCGCAAAAGCAGAATTTGCGGCATATTTTAAATGATCATACAGGAGAATCCTCTGCCACGGGCTCCCTTTCACGAAAATGTGCAAGAAAAGGCCCTGCGCCGGGAAGATCCTTTGATTCCGGCGCAGGGCCTGTTTTTCAGGCAAATAATGCATACCAAACACCGCTTTCCTGCCGAAATTCGGTGTTTGCGCTTAAGTTCAGGCGCTGTGCAGCAGGTCTTGCTCTTTCAGTGCGGCATAGCATTCGTCCAACGACAGGCGGGCTCGTTCGATCAGGGTATCGATCTCGGCCGGGGTCATGACCAGCGGAGGAGAGATGATCATCCGGTCGCCCACATGGCGCATGATCAAATTATTGGCAAAGCACCGTTCGCGGCAGATATAACCCACCGTTCCGGCAGGTGCAGCAAAGGCAGCCCGCGCTTCTTTGTTCGGTGTCAGTGCGATTGAGCCCATCATGCCAACGATCTTGGCCTCACCCACCAGCGGGTGATCAATCAGCGCCTCCCACTTCTCTTTCAGATAGGGCGCAGCCACATCCTGCACGTGACCAACCACGTTTTCCTCTTCGAGAATGCGCAGGTTTTCCAGCGCCACCGCCGAGGACACCGGGTGCCCGGAATAGGTATAGCCGTGATTGAATTCGTCGCTCGCGATCACGGCGGCGACCTCATCCGACACCACCGAGCCACCGATCGGCGCGTAGCCCGAGCTAAGCCCCTTGGCGATGGTCATGATGTCCGGGCGGATGCCCATGGTCTGGCTGCCGAACCAGTTGCCGGTGCGGCCAAAGCCACAGATCACCTCATCCGCGATCAGCAGGATCTCGTATTTATCGCAGATGCGCTGAATTTCCGGCCAGTAGGTTTCCGGCGGCACAATAACGCCGCCCGCACCCTGAACTGGTTCGGCGATAAAGGCTGCAACGCGGTCTTCGCCCAGTTCCAGAATCGCCTCTTCCAGTTCCTGCGCGCGCTGCAGGCCGAACTCTTCGGGGGAGGTGTCACCACCCTCGGCCCACCAATGCGGTTGGTTGATATGGTGGATATCCGGGATCGGCAGGCCGCCCTGTTCATGCATCGCCGACATCCCGCCCAGGCTGCCGCTGCCAACCGAAGAGCCGTGATAGGCGTTCTTGCGGCTGATGATGATGGATTTAGTCGGTTTGCCTTTCAGCGCCCAGTAGTGACGCACCATGCGGATGTTGGTGTCATTCGCCTCAGATCCCGACCCGGCAAAGAATACATGGTTCAGATCACCGGGCGCCAGTTCCGCAATCTTGTTGGCCAGAGCGATGACCGGCACATGCGAGGTCTGGAAGAAGGTATTGTAATAAGGCAGCTCACGCATCTGACGGGCGGCGACATCGGCCAGCTCGTCACGGCCATAGCCGATGTTGACGCACCACAGGCCCGCCATCGCGTCGAGGATCTCGTTGCCTTCACTATCGGTCAGCGTGACGCCGCTCGCGCGGGTGATGATCCGGGCGCCTTTTTCCGCCAGTTCACCATTGGCGGTGAAGGGATGCATGTGGTGCGCGGCGTCCAGGGCCTGCAATTCGGCCGTCGGCATGTGGTTGGTGATCGCATTCATGGGAGTCGCTCCAAAAATAAGAGATTGGCCCCAGAATATGATCAAATTTCACGGTGTCAATCGAATCAGTTGTCCGGATCCAACCCCATGCTGACCTGATCCATGCCCTGACAAACGTCCCGCTCCATCGCCAAAGCAGCCATTTCGGGATCCCTGCGACGCAAGGCCTCAAGGATGTCCTTGTGACGGTCCGGAAAACTCTGGGTGCCAAAGCGGCCACAGACCACCCGCAGGGACGGGCCAAAGCGCAGCCATAGGCGATCCGCAAGATCGGTCAGGATCGGAGCGGCGGCGCGACTGTATAATGCGGTGTGGAAACTGTAGTTCTGCGCCAGATACCCCGGCACATCGCCTGCGGAAATCGCCTGATCCAGCGCCGTGTCGATGCGCTCCAGCTCAGCGATATCGGCGTCCGAAACCTGTGTTGTTGCGAGCCTGACAAGCTCACACTCAATTGTTTTTCTTGCAAAAATAAGCTCTTTGACATCCGATGTCCGCAGCAAGGGAACGGAAACACGCCGGTTACCCTGAAACACCAGCGCCCCATCCGAGATAAGTCGGCGGATCGCCTCGCGGACCGGTGTCATTCCAACCCCCAAAGCCGCGGTCAGCCCTTGGATCGTTACCGCCTGCCCCGGCGCCAGTTCACCGAACAGGATCTGCGCGCGCAGCTTTTGATACACGGCCTCATGGGCCGGCGTTTTCGCCGCGCCGTCTTCTGCATTCTGGGCCGAAGATGTGATCTCTGTCACCTTGGGGTATCCTCCTAGTTTTTGGGCAGCTTGCACCAAGAACCACCTGGTGAAAACATAAACAGTATTGCCCCACGAGGCAAAACTTGATCAAATCCACCCCAGCCGGGCAATGAAACCGGCAGGCACAGGGAGATACTCATGACACTCAAGACGATGACACTGACCGCCGTCGTTGCCCTTAGCAGCACGGCCGCCATCGCGGAAGAGGTGCGCGTTTATAACTGGTCCGACTACATCGACGAAGCCCTTCTGGAAAAGTTCGAGGCAGAGACCGGAATCGATCTGATCTACGATGTATTCGACAGCAACGAACTTCTGGAAACCAAAATGCTGGCCGGCGGGTCGGGCTATGACGTGGTGGTGCCCAGCGGCACCTTCCTGCAGCGCCAGATCATGGCAGGCTCTTTCCAGAAACTGGACATGTCCAAGCTGCCCAACCACAAGAACATGTGGGATGTGGTCGAAAACCGCACCGAGCAATACGACCCGGAAAACGCCTATTCCATCAACTACATGTGGGGCACCACCGGCATCGGTGTGAACGTCGGCAAGGTCAAGGAACTGCTGGGCGAGGATGCCCCGATCAACTCGCTTGAGCTGGTCTTCAACCCCGACAACATGGAAAAACTGGCCGAATGCGGCGTGCATTTCCTGGATGCCCCGGCAGAAATGATCCCCGCTGCGCTGAAATACATCGGCGAAGATCCCGACAGCCATGACCCGGACGTGATCGCCAAGGCCGAAGGCGTCTTCATGGCGGTGCGCCCCTATATCCAGAAATTCCATTCCTCCGAATACATCAACGCGCTGGCGAATGGTGACATCTGCGTGGCAGTGGGCTGGTCCGGTGACGTGCTGCAGGCCCGCGACCGCGCCGCCGAAGCCGACAATGGCGTCGAAATCGCCTATCACGCGGCCGTCGAAGGCGCCCAGATGTGGTTCGACCAGATGGCCATTCCGGTCGACGCCCCGAACCCGGATGCGGCGCATGTGTTCCTGAACTACATCATGGACCCGCAGAACATGGCGGCGGCATCAAACTACGTCTACTACGCCAACGGCAACAAGGCATCGCAGGAATTCCTGGTTGAGGACGTGATCGGCGATCCGGCGATCTACCCGGATGAAGCCACCCTGGCCAACCTGTTCACCACCACGCCCTATGCCCCCAAGGTGCAGCGCGTCGTGACCCGTCTGTGGACCAAGATCAAGTCGGGCACCTGATCCGATATCGCCTGATCCGGCAGGGCGCACCCTGTGCCCTGCCGGGCTATGCCAATACACCTTCCAAAGGGGCCAGTGCCGCTTTGGACCTGGACCGCGCAGGGGGCCGGATTGACACTTCCCGTTTTTGAACCCTGGAACGACCCCGAGGCCAAGCCTCTGATCGAGTTCCAAAATGTCACCAAACGCTTTGGTGAGTTCACCGCAATCGACGATCTGACAATCGGTATATACGAGCGGGAGTTCTTCGCGCTTCTTGGCCCCTCGGGCTGCGGCAAGACCACGCTGATGCGGATGCTCGCCGGGTTTGAAACCGCGACCGAAGGTAAGATCTATCTCGCCGGTCAGGATATCGCCCCGGTGCCGCCGAACAAGCGCGCGGTGAACATGATGTTCCAGTCCTACGCGCTGTTCCCGCATCTCAGCATCTGGGACAATATCGCCTTCGGGCTCAAACGCGAAGGCATGCCCAAGGACGACATCGCCGAGCGGGTGGAGAACATGCTGCGCCTGACCCGGCTGGAAAAATTCGCCCGCCGCAAACCGCACCAGATCTCGGGTGGACAACGGCAGCGGGTGGCGCTGGCGCGGTCACTGGCCAAGGCGCCAAAACTGTTGCTGTTGGATGAACCCCTTGGTGCGCTCGACAAGAAGCTGCGCCAGGACACCCAGTTCGAGCTGATGGACATTCAGGAGAAGACTGGCACCACCTTTGTCATCGTCACCCACGACCAGGAAGAGGCGATGACCGTCGCCAGCCGCGTTGCGGTGATGGACAACGGCAAGATCATGCAGGTCGCCACCCCGGATCGCATCTACGAGACCCCCAATTCCGTTTACGTCGCCGATTTCATCGGTGATGTGAACATCATCGACGGCACCGTCACGCCCACCGGCGAAGACAGCTATGCCCTGAACTGGAAAGAAGGGCAGGAACCGCTGACGGTCAAAACCCCCAACACGTTCTCGGACGGGCAGACCGCACATCTGGCCATCCGCCCGGAAAAGGTCACCATCACGGCAGACCGCCCCGAAGGCGCCGACAACGCGGTGCAGGGCAAGATCCTCGACATTGCCTATCTCGGCAATATCTCGACCTATCACGTTGAACTGCCCTCTGGCGCGGTGATCAAGGCGCAGGCCGCCAATACCCGCCGCATCTCGCGCCGGGCCTTTACATGGGAAGACACTGTCTGGCTGTCCTGGACCGCCACGGCAGGCGTCCTGCTGGCGAACTGATGCGCCGCTTTGCCCTGATCATTGTCCCCTACCTGTGGCTCTTTGCGCTGTTTCTGGTGCCTTTTGCCATCGTCCTGAAAATCTCGCTTTCGGATGTGGCGCTGGCGCGCCCGCCCTATATGCCGCAATTCGACTGGGCGACGGGCATCTGGACCTTCCTGTCCGAGCTGGACTTTGAAAACTTTGTCTGGCTGACGCAGGACGATCTATACTGGAAAGCTTATCTCAGCTCGCTGCAGATCGCCTTCTTCTCGACTGTGCTGACGCTGCTGGCGGGTTATCCGATCGCCTACGGCATGGCGCGGGCGCCGTCCGAATGGCGCGCGACGCTGATGATGCTGGTGATCCTGCCGTTCTGGACCAGCTTCCTGATCCGCGTCTACGCCTGGATGGGCATCCTGTCGAACGAAGGGTTCCTCAACCAGTTGCTGTTGTGGCTGGGGATCATCAACGAGCCGCTGACCATCCTCAACACCAATACCGCCGTCTATATCGGCGTGGTCTATACCTACCTGCCCTTCATGATCCTGCCGATCTATTCCGCGCTGGAACGGATGGATGAATCGCTGATCGAAGCGGCCGAGGATCTGGGCTGTTCGCGTCTCTCCGCTTTCTGGCTGGTGACCATCCCGCTGTCGAAACCCGGCATTATCGCGGGCTGTTTCCTCGTCTTCATCCCCACCTTGGGCGAGTTCGTAATTCCATCGCTCTTGGGCGGATCGGACACGCTGATGATCGGCAAGGTTCTGTGGGAGGAGTTCTTCTCGAACCGTGACTGGCCGGTTGCCTCGGTCGTGGCGGTAGTGCTGCTGCTCCTCTTGATCGTTCCCATCGTGCTGTTCCAGCGCAACCAGCAGAAACAGCAGGAGGCCGAACAATGAACAGGATGAGCTGGTTCAATACCGTTTCGCTGACGCTTGGCTTTGCCTTTCTTTATGTGCCGATGGTGATTCTGGTGATCTTCAGCTTCAATGAAAGCAAGCTGGTCACCGTCTGGGCGGGCTTTTCGACCAAATGGTACGGCGAGCTGATGCAGAACGAGGCCTTTCTCAACGCCGCCTGGGTCACCATCAAGGTCGCGGTCTTCTCCTCGACCATCGCGACGGTCCTTGGCACCATGGCCGCCTATGTGATGGTGCGCGGCGGCCGGTTCTTTGGCCGCACCCTGTTTTCCGGGATGATCTACGCACCCCTCGTGATGCCCGAGGTGATCACCGGTCTGTCGCTGCTCCTGCTTTTCATCGGCATTGGGCTGGACCGGGGGATTCTGACCATCGTTCTGGCGCATACCACCTTCTCCATGTGCTACGTCTCGGTGGTGGTCTCCTCGCGATTGGTGACATTCGACCGGTCGCTGGAAGAAGCCGCGCTGGATTTGGGCTGTTCCCCGGCCGAGGCATTCCGTCTGGTGACCCTGCCCATCATCGCACCTGCGGTGATCTCGGGCTGGCTCCTCGCCTTTACCCTGTCGCTCGATGATCTGGTCATTGCCTCTTTCACCTCGGGACCAGCAGCCACCACCCTGCCGATCAAGATCTTTTCGGCAGTGCGCCTTGGGGTCTCCCCAGAGATCAACGCGCTGTCGACCATCATGATTGCCATTGTCACCATCGGCGTGATTTCGGCTTCGTTGGTGACGAAACACCAGATGGTGCGGCAGAAACGGGACGAGCAGGCGGCGGCGCGGACCTGATGCGGCGGATCTTCTCTGACTACGCCTATGGCCCGGGCCCGCGGGACGGCTGCTGGTGGGATGAAACCATCGCTGCCCCCGACTGGCCCAGGTTGTCCGGTGAGGTGACAGCCGATGTCGCAATAATCGGCGGCGGTTTCACCGGCATGTCCGCCGCCCTGCATCTGGCAGAGGCCGGCGCAAAGGTCGCCCTGCTTGAGGCCGAAACGCCCGGTTGGGGTGCCTCCGGGCGCAACGGCGGTTTTTGCTGTATCGGCGGTGCCAAGCTGTCGGGCGCTGCCATGCGACGCAAATTCGGCGCCGAGGCCACCGACGTCTATGATGCCGGAGAGGTCGCTGCCGTCGATCTGGTGCACCAGCTGCTGGATCGTCACCAGATCGATGCCGATACCCACTCGGATGGCGAAACCCAGATGGCCCACAGCCCGCGCGCCATGAAGGCGCTGCGCCGACAGGCCGATGAGATTGCCGCTGCGGGCGGCTCACCGCAGCTGCTGGAACAGCATGAACTGGCCGCGAACGGAATGAACGGCGGCTTTTTTGGCGCCCTGACAACCCCGGTGGGATTCGGTCTCAATCCCCGCAAATACCTGTTCGGCATCGCCCGCGCCGCGCAATCTGCCGGGGCCCGCCTGTTTCAGAACAGCCCGGTCACCGGACTCAGCCGCGCATCAAGCGGCGGGCATATCCTGACAACACCAGACGGTACTTTGCACGCCGATCAGGTGATCGTGGCCACGAACGGCTATTCCTGGGACGGGCTTCCGGACTGGCTGTCAGGCCGCTATATCCCGGCGCAATCCACAGTGATGGTGACCCGCCCACTCAGCGATGAGGAGCTTCAGGCGCAGGGTTGGTTCAGCGATCAGATGGCCTTTGATACCCGCAACCTGCTGCATTATTTCCGGCTGATGCCGGACCGGCGCTTCCTGTTTGGCATGCGAGGTGGGCTTTTTGCCTCGCCGCGTTCCGAAGCAGCGATTCGCCGCGCGCTGCGCCAGCATTTTGACACCATGTTCCCCGAATGGCGCGCAGTGGAAGGCACGCATTTCTGGTCTGGCATGGTCTCGATGGCGCGCAATCTGGTTCCCTTTGTCGGGCCGGTTCCCGGTGAAAAAGGGATGTTCGCGGGCCTGTGTTATCATGGCAATGGGGTTGCCATGGGCAGCTATTCCGGTCGGTTGCTGGCCGATCTGGTGCAGGGAAAGCAGCCTGATCTGCCCTATTCACCCGTTGTTCAGAGCATGGGGAAATTCCCCTTTGGCCGCGCCCGCCGGGTGGTGATGCCGCCCGCCTATGCGGTGCTGGGGATGATGGACTGAAGCGCGGCGATCTCCAGCTGCATTGCGGCCCGGTCCTGTGCCCCGCCTTGCTCCGCTTTCCACAGACAATAGGCTGCCATGCGCCAATGGAACCAGGGCTTCAGGGCCTCTGTACGCTCGGCGACCAGCCGATCCGGATAGGCCGCAAGAAACGCGGCATCCTCCGCGCGGCTCAAGACTTTGCCGCGGTACAGGAATTGCATTGCGGGCGACAGAAAAAGTGCCAGATCCTCGGCCGGGTCGCCTTTCTGCGGGCATTGCCAGTCGATCAGGGTCAGTGTTCCGTCATGCGCCACCAGATTGCCCGGCACCGGATCACCATGGATCAGGCTGGTGCCGGAGGCGGGCGGCACCTGTCCTGAGGGACGCATCGCGCGCAAATCCGCGCCACCTTGGGTTTGGGACAGGATGCTTTCGGTCTGCGCCGCCAGCATCGCGCTGCCATTCACGCCAGCGGGAACGCCTGCGAAAACCGGCTGATCATGCAACCGGCCAAGCAGCCGGGCCACTTCGGCAGCACCGCGCTGCCAGGGAGCGCCCTCAATATGGGAATAGGCCAACCAATGGCGCCCCTCGAAATGACCAGAAGTGACCAGATGCGGCACCATTCCGGTCCCGGACAAGGCCGAAAGCGCTGCAATTTCCCGCAAGGGATCATTGGCAAACAGCGGATTTTTTCGTCCCGGCTCGAACAATTTCACCACCAAATCGCCCATGCGCCAGACATGATTCGAACGCCCCCCGGTCAGGATCCGGGGGGCGCGCGCCTCAAATCCCGAGGCGTTCAGATACGCAAAAAATCTGCTGTGAAATTCAGGCGATTTGGCTGACAGGGTCCACTCCAGTCTTCATCCCCCGGCGAAATGCGAGGGTATCAGGGGACGATGCCCCCCGATGTTCCGGCGGTCCCTGCCCTATTGTCAGGTCTCGGCCGGAGCGTCGCGAAGCCCCGTCACAGTGGAGGCCAAGATCGCCGAGCCGCCTTCGGTGATCAAGACCACATCGCCGCCCTGCATCTGGGTTTCCGTCACCTTGGTATAAACCTCGGCTAGATCCGTCAGCAGAACATCGCCGTCCCGGCTGCTTTCGATGGTGAAGGCATAGCTGCCGGGTTCGAGCGTATTGCCCTCCTGATCGGTACCATCCCAGGAATAGGGCTCCGCCGAAACAGGCAGGTTGATACGGGCGACTTCGGTCCCATCAGCATCGGTGACGACCATTGTCACCTGATCCGCAGCAGCCGCCGGATTCGGAGCCACAACCACCGGAGAGGATCCGTCAAAATAACCCGGCGCCGCAACCCGGGCCTCCATACCCACCCAGCCGGACATCGCCGCCATATTGGACAGGCCCAGCTGATTCTGCATGGCCAGCAGCAGATCATTGCCCTGAACCTGCTGTTCCACCATCGAGAACTGCGCCAGCTGCGATGCATATTCTGTCGAATCGAGCGGTTCCAGCGGATCCTGATAACGCGCCTGGGCGGTCAGCATTTTCAGGAAGGTTTCAAAGTCCGAAGCCAGTCCGGTAGGACGCGTGGCTTTCGCGGCGCTGGCCTGGGTCGTTGTAGCGGCACTGGCCGCGCTTACAGCATCTGTCATGGTTCAAACTCTCATATCAACGCCGGTGGTGCCCATCCGGAGGTTCTGTATCTGTGTTTCAGCGACCTCATCGGTCGCGCTCATATCGGTGGCCCCGGTCGAGGCGCCATGTCCGGTCCCGGCACCGGTGCCATCGCCCAGTCCCTGCTGCGCCTGACCGCCCGCGGAATCACCGCTGCTGAATTCGAACGAGATGTCCTGGAACCCCATGCGGCGGAATTCCTCGGCCAACTCATTGATATGCCGACGCATCAGATCGCCGGTTTCCGGGCGTTCTGTCTGGATGATCATGGTGATGCCGTTTTCACTGGTCGCAACGCGCATCTTCACCTTGCCCAGCTCTTCGGGGTTCAGTGAGACATCCACGTTCCGGTCGCCTTTCGCCACGAATGCTTCGGCCATTTGCGAAGCGATCATACGCGGGGTTTCTGGGCGGTGCGTGATTCCGGGCTGGAACACCGCTTCGGTCAGAAGCTGCGGCAATCCCGGAAGATCTGCTGTCATGCTCAACCCGCTACCAGATGAATCCCCCAGCAGCCCCGGCGCCTGCGACAGTTTCATGGTGTCTGCCTGCAACGCCTGCATCATTGCAATGGCGGAATTGGTGGTTGCGTTGACTGCAGTGGCCGCGTTTGTCTGGACACCCGCAGCGGCAGTGGATGCCTTGGCCACTTCGGCAGCGGCCTGCGCATCACCATTGCGGGTGCGATAGCGCGCCTTGCGGGAATCCCCGGCTTCTGCGTTTTCGACCTGCATCTGGAACACAGACTTCGGCAGGCTGTCGGCGGAAGATGTCTTGCTCGCGGCGGCGGCGGCAGCGGGCGTCGCCTTGTCTGCTGCAGCCATCCGGGCGTCAGCCGCCTTTTCTTCTGCTTTCAACGATGCTTTCGCCTCTGCCTGATTGGCAGATGGGACAACTGCGCCAGATTTCTCCTGACTGACCCTCGCGGCAGCTTGTTCCACGAATCCGGCCTGCGTTCCGACAGAGCGCTTGCCAGCTCCCTCGACCGACCCGATAGCTTTAGTCATGGCGGACTGATCGCCCACCTTCGCCTCTCCACCACGCGCGGCCCCAGTATCGGCTTTACCATCTAGCTGAGCAACGCGCGCCGGAGCCTGCGTTTCAATCGTCTGCTTGTCCTTTTGACCTGCAGACGGATGTTCCACGTTCACCCCAGCTTTCGGAATGGTTGCCTCACCCTCTTTTGCAGTAACCTGTTCCGCAGACTTTGCGGCTTCTGTACCCGCCTGCTCCGGCACTGCGCGTGGCGACTGGCCGACGCGCGCGTCTTCAAGCAGATCCGGGTCCTTGGCCGAGCGCTTACCCGTATCTACGGCCACATTACCTGCAACAATAGCCTCTTCGCTCGGTGCTTGATCACCATCCCTATACGATTCGCTTTCCGAGTTGCCGACTTTATCGGTTGTCGCATCCTCTGATTTGGCGGGCGCACCATCCACATCTGCAGCAGCTTGATCCGCTTCGCCGCTGTCAATTATTTCAGATGTTTGGGACTTTACCGCCTCCTGCTTGGAGGCTGCGTCATTTACATGATCTGCGAACGAACGATCCTGAGTCTTTTTCGGAGCATCCTGCGCTGGGGAGGTCTTGCTGCCTGTGGCTCCGCCAAGGGCCTGACCTATGAGTGATGTGGTATGCATGGGTTTCCAGACGTTCTATCTCGATACCCCCTTCTACCTCAAAGCGGTTACGGCAATTTTAACCGGTTATGTCGCAGTCTCAGAAAAATCGAAGCAATTCGTAGTTTCTGTCAGACCGAGGCCAAAATGCCGAATGCAACCATACCCCCCCTGTCACAGGCCCTGCCGCAGGCCAAGCCCCAGCCCGTGCAACAGCCCCCGCAAGATGACCCTCTGCGCAAGGCCGCGCTCGAGCTAGAAGCTTCATTTCTGGCGGAAATGTTGAAATCGGCAGGTCTTGGAGAATCACGCGAAGGACTTGGCGGCGGCGGTGCTGGAGAAGAACAGTTTTCCAGCTTTCTGGTCCGCGCCCAAGCCGAACAGATCGCAAAGTCCGGTGGCATCGGGCTGGCCGAATCACTTTATCACGCACTGAAGGAGTCCCAAAATGACTGACCGCAACCCCCAGACATTCATCGATGAACTGGACCGCATCCTAGACGAGGAGCGCGCCGCCCTCCTAGAGGGGGATCTGAAGAAGATGGAAGCCATCCTTGCCCGCAAAGAGCAGGCGATCGAAGCGCTCAACAGTTTTTCCGATCTCGAACGCCAGACCCTTGCGTACGTCCAGAACAAGGTCACGCGCAACCAGGACCTTCTGGAAAGCGCCATGGAAGGCATCCGCTCGGTCGCGGCGCGAATGGCTGAATTGCGCCGCGTTCGCAAGGGTCTGGAGGTGTATGACAGCGCAGGTCGCAGAACCAGCTTTGGGACACGGGCTGACCAGAAGCTGGAAAGACGCGCGTAAGCCGATGCAATTTAGGGAAAATTCTACGGAATCGAAATCTCCGTATTAGCACTCCCTTAGCAAATATCGCGGCAATGTCCTCTTGCACCTCGGGAAACGGGGTGGCGCGAAAGCCGGACGGTTGAACGCACAGTCAGAAAGACGTCAGAGACGCCCTTCGGGGCTGGGAAAATCGAGACAAAATAGGTCTCACAACGTTAAAGGACTAAAAGCTATGACCAGCATTCTGACAAACAACGGCGCAATGGTTGCTCTGCAGACTCTTCAGAGCATCAACATGAACCTGACTGATGCGCAGAACCAGATCTCGACCGGTAAAACTGTCGGTTCCGCCAAAGACAACTCGGCGGTCTGGGCAATCTCCAAAGTCATGGAAGCGGACGTGTCCAGCCTCAACGCTGTCTCCGACTCCCTTGCACTTGGCGAAGGCACTGTTGACGTGGCTCTGGCTGGCGCAGAGGAAATCGCGGACATTCTGAACGACATCCGTGAAAAGGTTGTTACGGCGACCGGTGAAAACGTGGACCACTCCAAGATCGCCGATGAGATCACTCAGCTGACAAGCCAGGTGACACAGATCATCAACGCGTCGCAGTTCAACGGCACCAACCTGCTGAAGGATGCCACTGTTGACGGCACCAACAGCGAACTGACGGTTCTGTCCTCGGTAGACCGTAATGCAGGTGGCTCTGGCGTCACCGCTTCGAACATCACCGTTGCGGCCCAGGACTTCGCCAGCAACCTCGACCTGTCGGCCGACATTGATGTCTCCGACGCGTCTGCCGCCCAAACCTCTCTGGCCGCCATCGAAGCTCACATCCAGACCGTGGTGGACTCCGCCGCAGAACTGGGTGCCGCCGCTTCGCGTATCGAAGACCAGCAGCAGTTTGTAACCAAGCTGTCCAACTCCATGAAGGCTGGCATCGGCGCCCTTGTCGACACCGATATGGAAGAGGCATCCGCACGCCTGAAAGCTTTGCAAACCCAGCAGCAGTTGGGTGTTCAGGCTCTGTCGATTGCCAACTCGGCGCCGCAGGCCCTGCAGCAGCTGTTCCGTTAAACGGCCTGATCCGGGGCGCGCCTGGCGCGCCCCGGTCCCTTATTCTCAGAGAACCTGAAGAAACAGTACGTTAGGAAAACTCGTGAATGCTCTTCTGAATGCGAAGCGCGCCTACGGGTCGGCAAAAGCCCCGACTCGCACACCGAAGGATTTGGAATTCGAGGCAATCGCCCGGATTACGCACCGTATGATCAGCGCGTCCAAAGAAGGAAAAAAAGGTTTTCCAGCGCTTGCCGAAGCTGTCCATGACAACCGGAAGCTTTGGCAGATTTTCCAAACAGATGCCGCCAGTTCGCACAATGCGCTTTCCGAAGATCTGAAAGAACAGATCGTCTATCTTGCGGCATTCACAAATCAATACACGAGCCAGATACTTTCTCGCAAAGCGGGAGTCGGCCCCCTGGTAGAAATCAATACGGCCATCATGCGTGGCCTTCGTAGTGGAGCATCCTAAATCATGAGTGGACTTGTTCTGAAACTTGCCCCGAAAGAGCGCGTTCTTGTGAACGGCGCTGTCATTGAAAACGGGGATCGTCGCAGCCGCCTTTCGATTGTAACGCCGGACGCAAACATCCTGCGCCTGCGCGACGCGATCCGGCCCGATGAGGCAAACACCCCCGTCCGCCGCGTCTGCTACGCAGCACAATTGATCCTGACCGGTGACATGGATCCCGAAGAAGACCGCCTGCCGATGCTGCGCCGCATCGAAGAACTAAGCCAGGTCTTCACGGACCCTGATAGCAGGGCTGTGCTGGCCGAAGCGACGGATTCGCTGCTGAGTGACAATCACTATCGCTGCCTGAAAGCACTGCGGACCCTGCTGCCACGCGAAGAACGGCTCATGGCCATTCGCCCGTCATGATACTCTATCAGCCAATCATCCCCTCCGATGGCATTGTGGGTTGGAAGTTCCTGCAATCGACCTACGACAAGCAATTCGAAGTCTTTTCGAATGATGCCCTGCTGAAGCGGGAGAGCGACTATTTTCTCGAGAATATCGGAAAAGTCGAAACAGCAGGCGATCTGGTCAAGGACAGTCGCTTGCTGGGAATCGCTTTGGGGGCCTTCGGCCTGGACGATCAACTTCCAAATAAGGCCCTCGCGCAGAAGGTCCTGGAGGAGGGATCTTCAGCGAGTGATGCATTGGCGAACAAATTGGGTGACGACCGTTGGGTCAGCTTTACCGAAGCATTCGGTTTCGGCCCCGGCGACACCCCCAAAACCGGCTCTGCAGAGGATATGCAGAACATCGTGTTTTCTAACCAGACTCAATCGTTTGAAGCGGCGGTCGGAGAACAGGACAACGCCATGCGTATTGCGCTCTTCGCGCAACGCGAGCTGGTAAATATCGCAACCGACCTGAAAGAGGATGGCGAGCCGACCTCAATCGACACGAAGTGGTTCAATGTGATCGGTCAACCTGCCCTTCAGGAAATGTTCCAAACAACGCTCAATTTGCCGCAAAGCTTCGGGCAGCTGGATATCGACCAGCAAGTTGGCATTCTAAAGGACCGCGCACAGACATTTCTCGGTACCGATGATCTCAGCGTCTATTCCGATCCGAAAAAGTTCGAAGAGCTGACAATCCGTTACCTTGCCCAGGCACAACTTGCTGATTTCCAGGCCTCCCAATCCAGCGCCTCGACAGCATTGATGCTCCTCATGCAGCAATAAATCGCGTACCCCGCGATCGCCCTATGCAAAAGGCGCCTGTCGATATTGATCGACAGGCGCCTTTCCTATTTTCCGCCCCAGTTGCCGCAGGCGTCTTGAGACACGGTAATCGGATATCGTCTCCCCCATCAGCGGCCTGCGGTGGCACGGCGCAGCAACAGTTTCAGACGATCAAAACTGCTTTTGACGTCATTGGGCTCGTCGCGGCCAAAGAAACCGTCCAACTCGGGCCAGAGTTTCACCGCCGTATCAAGAACCGGATCGGTCCCTTCTGAATAAAGACCAGCGCGGATCATCACCTCGGACTGTTCATAAGAGCCGAGATATTTCCGCACGTCGAGAATCAGGTCGTTCTCTTCCTTGGTCGCCGCGGCTGGCAAACTTCGTGACACAGACCGCGACACATCGATCGCCGGGAAGCGGCCGCGTTCGGCGATTTCCCGGTTGAGAACGATATGCCCGTCCAGCACCCCGCGCAGAATGTCAGCGATCGGCTCATCCATATCGGAGCCGGCAACCAGAACACTGAAGACCGCGGTAATATCACCCTGATCCCCGGTGCCCGGCCCTGCACGTTCGCACATGCCCGTGATCAGCGGCGTGACCGAGGGTGGGAAGCCACGCAGGGCAGGCGCTTCGCCCGAAGCCGCCGAGATTTCGCGGTGGGCTTCGGCAAAACGCGTGACCGAGTCGGCCAGCAGCAGGACGTTCTTGCCCTGGTCACGGAAATGTTCCGCAATCGTCATCGCCGCCCAGGCACAGCGCCGCCGTACCAGCGGTGATTGATCCGATGTCGCGGCAACGACAACCGCGCGGCGCATGCCTTCCGGCCCCAGAACCTGCTCAACAAAGTGATTTACTTCGCGTCCACGCTCCCCGATCAGCGCCATGACGACCACATCGGCCTCCATATGCTGTGCCAATTTTGCCAGAAGCGTCGACTTACCAACACCCGACCCCGCAAAAAGACCGATCCGCTGACCGCGCACGATCGGGAGAATCGTATTGAACACCGACAATCCCGTATCCAGACGCTCTCCCATATGGCGGCGCCCGGCGGCTTTTGGTGGCGGCGTCATCAGGTCACGTGCTTGTGACCCGCGCAGCAATGGCCGCCCATCAAGCGGCTCTCCGAACGGATCTATAACCCGGCCGATCCAGTTGTCACTTGGTGCAAATTGCGGCGCAGGATAGAGCAGCACCGCATCCCCGATCGCCACACGATCCGGGGTTTTGTCCGACAACATACTGATTTTGCTTGATTCAATCTTTAGAACTTCGCCATGAAGTTCGTCATTTGGACCGCGCCGCAACACCAGCCGATCCCCGATGCGGGCGATGTTCTGCAGGCCTGAAATTTCGATCTCACCGCCGACAATACCAATCACACGTCCGACCGGCGTCGACAGCCGTTTGCTGGCGATTTCTTCGGTCATGGCTTTCAGCTCAGCAATCATTGTCCTGGCCTCCAATTGTTTCCTGCAACAATTTCTAAAGGAATCGGGGTTAAGCCTTGATTGAAATTGATCGAGGGAGAAGCCCCGGTGTTTACGGAACTGAACGTTTTCAAAATCGCATATGCCATGGCGACCCATGCGGGTAAGCGCCAGGCCTTGGTGTCGCAGAACGTCGCGAATGCGGACACCCCTGGCTACCACGCCAAGGACATCAAACCCTTTAAGGAAGTCTATGCTGCAAACTCCCGGCCCGGCGACATGATCGCCAGCCGCGGATCACATCTGAATGGCACCTCTGGTGTCGGAATGGATTGGGCGGTGACGGAATCGGTAGATGGCAGCGATCCCAACGACAACTCTGTCTCGATCGAGACAGAGATCCTGAAAGGGGTCGACACGAAGCGCCAGCATGATCGGGCACTGGCGATCTACAAGTCGTCGATGAACGTCCTGCGCACCAGCATCCGCACCAGCTAGACCGAGGGCTGATCCATGAGCGAATTTGCCAAATCCCTAAGCGTAACTGCCAGCGGCCTTCAGGCCCAGGCCAAGCGTCTGCGCCACGTATCAGAGAACATCTCCAACGCCGACACCCCAGGTTACCGCCGCAAGACGGTACCGTTCCAGGCCGTACGCGACATCAACACCGACGTCGAAAGCGTCAAGGTGGGCCGCGTGTCGCTGGACCGCAGCGATCTGGAGGAGGTCTATGATCCCTCGCACCCGCTGGCTGATGCCAGCGGCCACTACAAGGGCTCCAACGTGGACCTGATGATCGAGATCGCAGACGCCCGAGAGGCCCAGCGCAGCTACGAAGCAAACCTCAAGATGTTCGACCAGACCCGGCAAATGTCGGCGTCTCTGATGGACCTGTTGAGAAAGTAAATTCCCCCTTGAACCAGGAGATCCAGAATGGATATTCGTACCCTTTCCGCCGCAACCGGCTATGCTGCCGCCCGCCCTGCAACGCAGGCAGATCCGGAATTCACCGGCGCCACTCCGGGTGAACGGGCCAAGGCGAGCTTTGAAAACTTTACCAACACGCTGCAGCAAGGTGAGCAGGTGTCGGTGCAGGCTATGACCGGCAGCGGTGACCCCCATGCGCTGGTGCAGGCGTTGGCACAGACGGAACTGGCAGTGGAAACCGCAGTGACCGTCCGCAACAAGGTGGTCGAGGCCTACCAGGAAATCCTGCGGATGCCGGTCTAAGCCATGATGACTGAGGGCGTATTCTACGACACTTTGCGGCAAGCCTTATGGGCTGCCGTCATGATGTCGACGCCGATTCTGATCGTGGCACTGGTTGTCGGTCTGGCGATCGGCCTGTTCCAGGCTCTGACATCGGTTCAGGAAATGACGCTGACCTTCGTCCCTAAACTGGCCGCGATCGTCGTCGTTTTCTGGATGACTATGGGCTTCATGACTCAAACACTCGTGGCGTTTTTCAACGGCCATGTGATTCCCCTGATTTCTGGAGGTTCATGATGGAAACCGCAGGTTATGCAACACTGTCCCGTCAAACCGGTCTGATGCGTGAAATGCGGGTGGTGGCGAACAATATCGCCAACTCCGCAACCACGGGCTATCGCTCCGAAGGGCTGATTTTTTCGGAATACGTGCAATCGGCGCCGGGGCAGCAATCCATGTCGATGGCACGCGCGAATATTCACAACACCTCGATGGAGCAAGGCCAGCTGACCAAGACCAACGGCACCTTCGATTTTGCGATCGAAGGCGATGCGTTCTTCATGGTCGAGACCCCGCAAGGCCAGCGATTGACCCGCTCTGGCGCGTTTTCGTCCACTGCCCAGGGCGATCTGGTAACCATGGATGGCCACCGGGTGATGGACGCAGGCGGGGCGCCATTGTTTGTGCCGACGGATGCCGACTCCTTCCAGGTCGGCTCTGACGGCACGCTCAGTGCCAATGGTCAGCCGCTGGGGCAGATCGGCCTGTTCAAACCGGTCGAGATGCACACCATGTCCCGCGAGGATGGGGTGATGTTCCGCGTCGATGGCGACATCGAACCCGCGCTTGAAGGCCGGGTCCTGCAAGGGTTTCTCGAAGGATCGAACGTGAATGCCATTCAACAGGTGTCGCGCATGATCGAAATCCAACGGGCCTATGAAATGGGCCAAAGCTTTCTGACAACCGAAGACGAGCGCATCCGCGCCGCCATCAAGAACCTGATCAAGTAGGAGAAACACCATGCGTGCCCTTAAAATCGCGGCCACCGGTATGAGCGCGCAGCAGCTGCGTGTCGAAACCATTTCGAACAACCTCGCGAACATGAACACCACCGCCTACAACGCGCGGCGGGCGGAGTTCGCCGACCTGCACTATCAGCAGGTGTCGCGGGCGGGCACCGTGAATGCCTCGGACGGGACCATTCTGCCTACCGGTGTTCAGGTCGGCCTTGGTGTGCGCCCCGCGGCCATCTCGGTTCACCTATCGCAGGGGCCGCTGCAAGAAACTAACAATGACCTGGATGTGGCGATCGACGGCAAAGGTTACCTGGAAGTCACCCTGCCCTCTGGTCAGACCGCATACACCCGCGATGGTTCTCTGAAACAATCTGGCGAAGGGCTGATCGTCACCTCTGACGGCTACACGGTTTCTCCCGAAATCACCATTCCGGATGATGCGCGCAGCATTTCGATCAACGCCGAGGGTGAAGTTTACGCCTATTTCGACGAAACTGCTGAAGGTCAGATCCTGGGCCAGCTGACCCTCGCGGGTTTCTCCAACCCCAAGGGGCTGGAGGCGATCGGCAGCAACCTGTTCACCGAGACCGAAGCTTCCGGCGCACCTCTGGTCGCCACCGCGGGTGAAGACGGTCTTGGCACCCTGCGCCAAGGCTATCTGGAGGCCAGCTCGGTCGATGCGGTGCGCGAAGTCACCGAACTGATCGAAGCACAGCGCGGCTATGAAATGAACGCCAAGGTCATCTCGGCAGTCGACCAGATGATGGGCGCAACCACACAGGTCCGCTGATGAAACTCAAGCTCGCCCTCCTTGTGACGCTGATCGCGCAGACCGCCTGGGCCGATATCCTGGTCCCGGTTCGCACGGTACGCCCCAAGGAAATTCTGACGGCATCGGATCTGGCGCTCAAACCCGGTGAGGTTCTGGGTGCCCTGTCCGACCCCGAAGAGGTGATCGGTCAGGAAGCCCGCGTTGCGCTTTATCCGGGGCGCCCCTTGCGGCCCGGCGATGTTGGCCCCCCGGCCATCGTCGAGCGCAACGACATGGTGATTCTGACCTTCGTTCAGGGTGGGCTTTCCATTTCCGCCGAAGGGCGCGCGCTTGGACGCGGCGCCGAGGGCGAACTGATCCGCGTGATGAATCTGGCATCACGCACCACTGTAACCGGACGCATAGCAGCCGACGGATCCGTCGAGGTACGAAAATGAAACACACAGCATTCACTTCCAAAGCCGCCCTGGCAGGGCTGATCATTCTCGGCGCTTGTGGGCGGGCTGATCACCTTGGCAAGCCACCGTCGTTTTCGCCGGCCAATGAATCCTCCGAACATGTCGCGATGCTCTGGCAGGGCCTGCCGCAGGACAGCCAACCGCGGCGCGCTGTCGATAGCGCCTCTTTGTGGAGCGGTTCGCAACAGTCCCTGCTGGGCGACCGCCGCGCCATCAAGAAGGGCGACATCATGACCGTGGTCATCGAGATTGATGAAACGGCAGAGATCAAGAATGACACCGCGCGCTCCCGCTCCGGCTCGGAAAGCATGGCACTGCCGCAGCTTCTGGGTCTGCCTCAGCGCCTGGATCGTCACCTTCCGGATGGAGCCAGCGCCTCGAACGCGGTGGAACTTGGCAGCTCCAGCTCGGCCGCAGGCAAGGGATCGGTGAAACGCAGCGAAAAACTCGAGTTGCGGGTGGCAGCCACCGTGGTTGACGTACTGCCAAACGGAGTTTTGGCGATCAGCGGCTCGCAGGAGTTGCGAGTGAACTTCGAAATGCGCGAACTTCTAGTGTCCGGCTATGTACGGCCGCAGGATATCAGCCGCCAGAACGAGATCACCTACGACAAGATCGCGTCGGCCCGCGTGTCCTACGGCGGTCGCGGCCAGATCACCGACATGCAGCAACCGCGTTACGGCCAACAGGTCCTGGACGCCATCCTGCCATTCTGAGGTAAACCATGCTTGCAAAGATACTGCCTCTCATCCTGCTGATTGTGGGCACCGGCGCTGGAATTGGCGCCGGGATCATGATGGCGCCCGAACCGGCCGCCGACCATGGAATGGCCGCGGCCGAGGAAGAGCACATGGCCGCGCCCACAGAAAAAATGGACGCCGGGCACGGCGCTGCCCCTGCCATGGAAGGCGGGGAGCACGAATACATCAAGATTCCCAACCAGTTCATCGTTCCAGTTGTTGAACGGGACGAGTTGACCTCGATGGTGGTGATCGCCCTCAGCCTGGAAACCAGCCCCGGTATGGCGGATAAAATCCGCATCTATGAGCCGAAACTGCGCGATGTATTCCTGCAGGTGCTGTTTGACCATGCAAACATGGGCGGTTTCAAAGGTGCGTTTACCCGTTCTGACGTGATGAACCCTTTGCGCACTGCACTACGCGAAGCTGCGCGGCGACAGCTGGGGAACGACGTCTTTGATGTTCTGATCATGGACATTTCCCGACAGGACGTCTGATACAGCTTGCCCGTATTCAACGAAAAGGCCGGACCTCGATTGGTCCGGCCTTTTGCGTTTCGCCTGTAACTGTTTCGCTTCAATTGTCCGTTTCGCCTATCACCAAAGCCCTGATGTCCTAACCTGATGATTTCTCAGCGCCGCTTCTGTTTCGGAGTTGGTCGGGCGCCCAAAGAAGCGGGACTTAATTCAACAGCTTTTCCTGCAACGCCTTGATACGCGCTGCCTTGTGCTGGTCGCGCTCGGCCTTGGCCATGTCCGCGATGGCCGTCTTGCGACCAAAAGTTTTGCGCAACTTGTCCATCGCCATCAGTTTCTTTGCGGTGACCTGGGCTAGTTCGGTGTTCAAGTTCCGTTTTGTCCGGGTGTGCCAGCCTTCCCACAAGAGATCGGCCCCCAATGCCTTCATCGCATGATCGCCCTCTGCTTCGCTGCGCGTGGCCTGCACATGGGCGTTCAACTTGGCCAGTTGGCCGCGCAAACGGGCTTCCTCATCCAGAATCGGCTTCACCCGCGCATGTTCGCGTAGATACTGCGCCGAAGTCACCGCCGCCATTTGATCCAGCATTTTCTGCTTCATCAGACCCCTCCTTTCGCCCGCTCACGCATGGCCTCGGCAAACCGAATGGCCGCCGCGACGGGGGCATAGTGTTCTTCCATGATTTCCTCCCCGATTTCGATCGTGGCGTGCAATGCCCGGGCGGTAGGTGGATCACTGTGAATCGGTACCGCGTTTTCGTTGGCGACCCGGCGGATTGCGGCGGCAACCTCATCCACCCCTTTGGCAACACATTTAGGAGCAGCGCCTTTTTCGCGGCTCCACTGCAGCGCAACCGCATAGTGAGTCGGGTTGACAATCACCACATCGGCATTGGGAACATCAGCCATCATCTGGCCCATGGCAATCTGCTGGGCTTTTTGCCGACGTTGCCCCTTCACATGCGGATCGCCTTCGGAATCCTTCACCTCATCCTGGACTTCCTTACGCGACATCATGTTCTTCCGCCTGTGTTCGGCATGCTGAAACGCAGCGTCCACCACGCCAATGGGCAGTGAGATCAACAAGGCCAGAATGAGAAACTCCATCCCCAGCTGTGCCAGCATCATAACAACGGAAAAGGCACCGGTGCCGGAAGAAGCGATCATCTCGGGCAAGCGGTAGGAAAGATAGACCCCAAGACAGATCGAATAGAGAACGAGCTTCAGGAAGCTTTTGAAAAACTCAAACAGGCCCGAGCGACCAAATTTATTCTTCGCATTCGAAATGATGGAGATCTTTGAAATCTTCGGCTCCAGCTTACTGGGCGCAAAGACCAGTGCGCGCTGCGCCAGGATCGACAGCAACACCGCAGCAAAGGGCAGAATGAACATCGGCAGCAGGGGGGCTGCCAATGCGATCAGGATCCCGCCGACGGGGGCCGTTGCAGCGCCGGTGAACAATTGCTTGGCCAGTCGGTCCGGCTGGTCGAGAAGGGACATCAACACGGTTCCGAAGCCCTCAACCATACCGCTGCCCGAAACATACATGGCCACGACCAACCCCAGATAGGCGGCTGCGACCGAGAGATCGGTGGATTTGGCGACTTCGCCTTTTTCCCGGGCCTTTCGGAGTTTTTCTTCCGTTGGCTCGAATGACTTATCTGAATCGTCGTCCTGCCCGCCGCTCATGGTATGTTGCCTCCGGGATCGGCAAGGAACGTCATCAGTGACCGAATCCAGACGTCCAGGATGACCGGGCTTCCAACCATCAGAATGAACAAGCCGCCGAAGGTGATCACCGGCGCACCGACAAAGGCCACCATCAGCTGCGGCATCGCCCGGTTAATAACGCCAAGAGCCAGATTATACACCACCGCCGCGATCAAAAAAGGAGCCGCCAATGTGAATGCCATGTAATAGCTTTTTGCAATCCGCTGGACCCCCCACTCGGACAGGCCACCCGCAGCAGGAAAAACGCCGACGGGAAAGGCCTCATAGGAATGGATCATGAATTCTGCCACACGCACGTGCAGCCCCATCATGACCGCCAAAGCAAGTGCCGAAATCAACAGCACAGCGCCCAGGGCCGGCATTGGCTCTGCACCGATACCACCCAGAACCTGCGCCAACGAGGTGCTTTGGGCCGCAATGGTCCCTGCAGTCTGAATCGCATGAACGAAAAACCGGATTCCGACACCAAGCGCCAGCCCGATCACCGCTTCGCTGGCGGCAATCCCGGCATATTGCAATACACCCGTAGGAGCTGGGATCTGTGGCAACGCAGGAGCCACAATCGCGGTGAACGCTAGGGACACAGCCAGTTTGACCCGAACGGGAACATATTGCTCACCAAAGGCGGGCAAGACCGATGCCATCGCCGAAATCCGCAGAAATACGATGGCCGCGTGCCAAAAACCCGCCCCCAGGAGCGCAACCAGCCCTGGGGGAAGATCCAGTAGGTTCATGCCTGCACCATACCCACGAGCGCCGGCCGGGCCTCCAGCCCGATTTCCTCGAAGGACAGCACCGGGTTGGTGATGCCGCGCGATTTCAGGATCGTGCGCAGGTAGCGGCGGCGCCGGGTCGACGTGACGACGGCGGCAAAAATCCCTTGCTCCGTTATCGTGTTGAGCCGTTCGCTCAGCCCTTCGGCAAGGCGGTTGAACATGTCCGGCGGCAGCGCAATATCGAGCCCTCCGCCTTGGGTGTCCACCTGATAGGTCGAGAAGGTGTCTTCCCACTCCGGCGCCAGCTGGATCAGCGGAATGGTACCATCTTCGCGCTTCATCTCTGCAACCAGTTGGAACCCCATGCGCTGACGCACGTGCTCGCAGATCAGTTCGGGCTGGGTGGTGTGCACCCGTGCCTCTGCAATGGCTTCAAGGATCAGCGGCAGGTTCCGGATCGACACGCGTTCATCCAGCAGCAGGCGCAGCACCGAATGTAGCGTATCCATCGGCACCTTGTCCGGCACCAGATCATCCAGGAGCTTGCGGTTTGCCTCGGCCCGGAAAGCATCCGACAGCTCGGTCATTTCGTTCAGCAGGCGGCGCAGCGATTTCAGGGTCAGCAGCCGCGAGAAGTTCTGTTTGATCACCTCGAGCAGGTGGGTTGCCAGGATTTCAGGCGGCGTTACCACAGTCGCACCGGCGACAGCAGCAGCGTCCTGATTATTGGCGGAGATCCAGCGCGCAGGCGCGCCATAGACAGGCTCTGTCACATCCGTGCCGGGCGGCAGTGCCGAGTGGTTGTCCGGCATCAGCGCCAGCACCATATCCGGGTGCAGCGTGCCGCGCGCCTGTTCCACGCCCTGGACCTTTACGACATAGGTGCCCATTTCCAGATCCGCCTGATCCGTCAGCCGGATTTCCGGCAGGATCAGACCGAAACTGGTGGCGATATGGGTCCGCATATTGGCAATTCTTGCATCAAGCCCGGTGCCAGCGTCCAGAACCATGCTCACCAGATCCAAAGCGAACTCCAGGTGCAGGTCGTCAAGATCCAACACATCACCCAGCGCCTTGGAGGGCGCCGGGTTGGCGGCTTCCTCAAGTTGTTCTTCGACCTCCGCCTCTTCGGCATTCTGCTTGTTCATCTGAATGCGATAGGCTGCAAAACCCAGGGCCGCGCCGCCAACGATAAAGGGCAGGAACGGCAGACCAGGCACCAGCGCGAAGAGAACCATCAGGACCGCGACGGTGGTCAACGCCGCCGGGTGTTTGCCGAACTGCTCGAACAGGGCGATATCGGTGGCGCCGGTGGCACCGCCGCGCGCCAGCAGCAGGGCTGCGGCAATGGAAATGATTACCGACGGGATCTGCGACACCAGACCGTCGCCGACGGTCAGGATGGCATAGGTTTCAAAGGCACTGCCGACTGGCATGCCATGCACCAGCACGCCCATCACCAGCCCCATCACCAGGTTCAGCAGGGTGATCAGCAGACCGGCAACCGCATCACCCTTGACGAACTTCGATGCACCATCAAGCGAGCCAAAGAATGTGGTTTCACGCTGGTCATTTTCACGGCGAGCCCGGGCGGTGGCGTGGTCAATGGCACCAGCGGACATATCGCTGTCGATGGCCAGCTGTTTACCCGGCATCCCGTCCAAGGCGAAACGGGCGCCAACCTCGGCCATCCGGGCCGCGCCCTTGGTGATGACCATGAAGTTCACGATCAGCAGAACGCCAAAGACCACCAGGCCCAGGAACACGCTGCCGCCCATCACGAACTGGGCAAAACCCTGGATCACGTCACCAGCCGCATCCGTCCCTGTATGACCCTGACCGATGATCAGTTTTGTCGAGGAGACGTTCAGCGACAGCCGCAACATCAGGGAGGCCAGCAGGATCGTCGGGAAGGACGAGAAATCCAGTGGTTTTTCAATGAAGAGCGTGATGGTGAAGATCAGAATCGCTAGGCCGAAGGAGGCGGCGAGGCCAACGTCCAGCACCCAGGATGGCATCGGCAGAATCATCATCACGATGATCGCCATCAATGCCAACGCCAGAAGCACCGTCGGACTGAACAGCTGTTGTGGAGTAATCTTGGGCACCTGTAATGTCCCCTATGTCAAAGATGTCAGGACAGGCTGAGCACGCTCCGCAACCTGCTGAGAGTACGTAAACGATTGCACAGGAGAGGGTCGCCACCGGCCACCAGACAACTGCCGCAAGCGCAGGGCGTTAGGGTTGCTCCGAGGGCTACCTCTCCCCGCCCGACCAAGCGTTGATAAAAAGGAAAGTTGCGGCGCCCTAGGTGAGGCTGAATCACCCCAAGACGGCGAGACCTGATCACGACCCAGCGGATGCCCAAGGCCCCGCCGCCCGACCAGGCATAGTATCTGTTGTTTTTCCGGCATTCTGCCCGTTCCAATTGCGGATTCTTCCGCGGTTCAAGCTAGGCAAAGACGGTTTACAAACCGTTATCATTTAACGCAAAGACCGCCCTCACCAGAGAGCGGTCCACGGGCCGAAATGGGCCTGCATTTATTCAGTTTCACCCCGAGCCGCTTTCAGCTGTTTCAGCAGATCCTCGATCCCGCCGCGAGTGCCTTGGCTACTTTCGACAAGGGCGCGGGCATGGGCTAGTGGGGTCAGACCTTCAGGATCCTTCGCCTCTTCGCCGATTTCAGTGGTCATGTCCGCAACCTGCCGAAACGGGGTCCCTTCATCCGCCTGCAGCGACTGGATCGCGTCCAGGTCTTCGGAATGCCAGAAGCCGCGTGCGGCCGCGTTCTTGTCCTCGGCCACCTGCATGTATTCGCCCGAGCGGCCGTATTCACCATTGCGCCACAGCGCCTCGGCGCGCAGGCGGTTGGCCTCGGTGCTGTCCAGCCCCATCAACTCAACCAAAGCACGCTGCGGCTTGTCCAGGGCCAGGGCGGCCTCGGCCAGCATCTCACGGCGTTTCTCATTTTCGGGCTCCAGCGCCAGCTTCTTAAGCAACGACATGGCCTGCTCTGCGAACCCGAGATCCAGCAAGCGACGCGCGATGGTGTCGGCAACCGGTGCTGCTTCGCTAGCGGTGGATTGCATCGCAAAGACCAGCGCATACTGGAGGAAGGTTACGTCGTCCGCGCGCTCAGTGAGAAGAGTCATCAAAGGTTCCAGAGCCGCCGTGCGGGCGGCCGGACCATCGCGGTTGCTGAGTTCCTTCAGCTCTTGGAATGCATCGTGAAAACGTCCGGTGAGCGCCAGGGCGGTGATCTCGGCCTTGCGCAGATCCGCCCCCAGTTCGCCGTCGCGATTCTCGTGCTCATAAGAGCCAACAACATCCGGCACGTCCGGCGACAGAGCCTTGCCTTCCTTATAGCTGAGCGCAATCAGCTCGATCAGGGCAACCGGGGTGTTCTCCGTGCGTTCGGCTACGGCTTCGGTCAGTTTTTCCGCTGCCTTTTCAGTGTCTCCTGCCAGATCGGCAATCGCAGCCTCGGCCATATTCATTTCCGGCACGTGATCAACACCGGTCCGGTTCACCGACCTCAGGATGGCCTCGGCCACGTGGTATTGCTCTGCCTCGGAGAAAAGAGAACTGATCTTGGGGCCAAGATGCACCCGCAGATGCACAGGCAAGCGTCCAAACGCCTGCTGAATGGCGTCGGTATTGGCACCTTTCCGGATATCGCCATCAGCCAAAACCGACCACAGGGCAGTGTCACCATCGCAGATCTGCTGGCCCGAAAACGGATGGTTGATCGGCAATGTTTCGCCTTCGACGAGATCTGCCAAAGCATTAAGAACATTTCTTTTTTCTGGCGCTAGCTGATCCCCAGGCATGACTTCGAGCATCGCCTTGGCTTCGACGCCAAAGCCGAAAAAGATGTAGAGCTTCGCCAGAGCCAGCACGCTTGCCGGGTTGACGTCGTCGAACTCGCGCACCAGTGCGCCCCGCAGCGGCCCCAGCTGATCGGCAAAGGAGCTATCATTGCCCCAGTTGTATACGGCAATACCCTGATCAGGCAGGCACAATTCGGATTCATCCTCTTCATCACGGGCCCGGGCGATAAGCCCCGCCTCCCGATCAACCGCGGATGTAATGGAAATATTATCCAGCGGATCCAGTGGACGCCCATCCCGGTCCAGCGGATTGATCTGCCGCTGTCCGGCATCGATCTGCCCACCTGCGATGGCGATGTCCAAAAGGCCTTGGTTCGCGGCGCGGCCAATCTGGCGCAGCAGGCGCTGTTCAGAGGCGTTCACCGTCGCGACGCGGGCAGATTCTTCCATATCAAGCAGCAGATTCACTTCCGGCAGCTTCGCCTCACCCTGCGCTTCGCCTATATTGGCCTCGACAGAGTTGGGCGCGGGCAAGCCTCTTGCCTCAGCAAGCCGCTCCAGCGGCAAGAGCGCAGGTAGGCGCGGCTGCTCCGGTTGAGGAGAGGTCTCGGGTTGCGTTTGAGCTTGTTCAGCGGGCGCCTGTACACGGGTTGTATTGGCTGCAGGTGCGGGCGGTGCGTTGCGTTCTACGGCTGCAGCGAGATCCAGCGCCAGGCGGGCATCCGCGATGGCGCTTTGTCCCAGATTGAACCGGTAACCGGATGTCGGTTGCTCGGTTTTCGGCTGCTCGGCGGTTTGCAAAGGAAGGGAGGGCACGAAGGGCTGACCACTGCCTACGGCGGCACCACTGCCTGCGGTGGAATAGACTGGTTCATCGTTGCCATCACGGATATCGATCACGAGATAGCCATCGCGTTGCACGTAAGACCGGATTTCGCAGTTGCAGCCCAGATCCATCCGCAACGGCTGCCCGGGCGCAGCCTGTCCGATGGCCTGCAACCGGTCCCGTGGGATCAGGTTGAAGACGCGGGACGTGTCATACACAATGTCCCGGGCGCCGATGTTCAATGTCGCACTCCGGCCACTTTGTGTCAGCGACCAGTCCGCCCCATTGGGCAGACGCATAACCAGCCGGGAAAATCCGTCGTGTTCACCTGAGCGGGCCACGATCGTCTGGGCCCGGGCTTCGCCCGAGACCAGAAGACTGGCCAAAACTGTGGCAGTTATCGCGAGTGCGCGCCAAATCATGCTGCGTCCTGTTTCACCGATCTGAGAGCTTCTTCCAGTTCCGAAAAACCGGGGCGGATGTGAGACGGGGTATTCTGACGCCCGACTTCGATGCAAATTGCTGCCGCGTGGTTATGCAGGTTGGCCACCAGTACTTCGCGGATCAGCTGATAGAAATGCGCGTCTTCCTCGGTCACCGATTTGACCTTGCTGGCGAAGGGGCCAACCAGGCCATAGGCCAGGAACACGCCAAGGAAGGTACCGACCAGGGCGCCGCCGATCATCTTGCCCAGAACCTCTGGCGGCTGGTCGATCGAGGCCATGGTCTTAATCACACCCAGAACCGCCGCAACAATACCCAAGGCCGGCAGGCCATCTGCCATAGTCTGAAGCGCGTGGCTGCCGTGCATTGCGTGATGCAGGTTGGCTTCCATCCGCTTTTCCAGAACCTCCTCGACCTGATGCGGGTCGTCGTAGTTCATCGAGGCCGAGCGCATGGTGTCGCAAATCAGATTCACCACTTCTTTGTCGGCCACGATTTTCGGATATTTATTGAACACCGACGAATTCTCGGGGTCTTCGATATGCTGCTCCACCTCGACCGGGTTCGCGCGGGCGATCCGGATCAGGGAAAAGAGCAGGCACAGAAGATCTCGGTAATCATCCGGCTTCCACTTGGGGCCCTTGAAGACTTTTCCAACGTCTTTGAGCGTGTGTTTGATACCGCTCATGTCATTGCTGATAAGAAAGGCGCCGACCGCTGCCCCGCCAATCATCATCAGCTCAAAAGGAAGCGACTTCAGGATGATGCCCATCTTGCCGCCAGCCATCAGATATCCGCCAAAAACCATGGCAAAGATGACGACAATACCTATAATCCCGATCACAGGTTCACTCCGAATTGTGTTGCTTTATAGAAGCTTAGGTGAGTCTGATTAAAAAAGACTAATCAACTGGGCCAAGTTCGACCGGCCCAAGTTATTCCGTTGGTACGGCGCCATTTCTTCCGGCCAGCACAACGCTGATCGTATAGGCCGCTTCGGGGCTCAGACCGGCCATGATGCCAGCCGCTGCCTCGGGACGCATGCGCGCCAGAAATCCAGCCGCAAATGTCGGGTCCATTTCTTCAAACAGTGCAGCCGATTCTTTTGGCTTCATCTGCTCGTAAACGGTGGTCAGCCGGGCCACATCCGCTTCGGTCGCACCATCGGCCAGAGCCAGAGTGGATTTCAGCTTCTCCTCGGCATCCTGAAGCGCTGCGAGTTTGGTGTCGATCGCCTGGTCCGCGATCTCCAGCGCCTTCATACGGTCCTCGATTTCAGCCTCGCGGGCTGCAAGAGCCGCTTCGCGTTCCTTGAACGCAGCCAGCATCGCCTGCAGTTCTGCCGAGGACGGCATCGATTCGCTGCGCATCTCGCCCTTATCCGCGTGTTCTTCGCCACCTTCCTTTTGAAGGCTGGCAACTTCACGGGCGATCGCCGGGCCGGCATCCAGACCAAGACGCACCAATGCTGATCCCATCAGCAGCAGCGCAATCATCATCAGGGTGCCGCTTTTTGCGCGAGCGCCCTTCTTTGATTTCTTTTTCTTCTCGCTCATCACGCCACCCGATTCTGACCGCGGCTGTGGCGAACGAACATCAGGCCAGAACCGCCGGACGCATCGTCAGCAGGCTTTGCGGGCGCGTCCTGCGAATCGTAGGCTTCCGCCAGGGCATCACGTTCCTCAGCAGCAAGCGACGCTTCCGGCACGGCGGCTTCCGGCATGTCATGCATCGAAGCCATCATCAATTCCAGCCGCTGGGCGACCGTTTCTGCGCGTCCGGTGAGCTGTTCCAGCGCCTTGCTGGAGCCATCCGACACCTTCTGGGCCGAAACGAGAGATTTGTTCAGGTCATCCACCTGCGCCGAAAGAACCGCGACGGCACCGCCGACGCCTTTTTCCAGATCGTTGAACCGTTTCAACCGGCGCGACAGCACCAGACAATAGAAACCAGCTCCAAGAGCTCCGGCTGCAAGCAGGATATCAGCAATAAGGTCCATCCTGTCCTCCTAGTTTAGTACGAAATCCATGATCAGCAGATCCCTCACGCGACCCTGTCCGGTCGCGATATTGATCCGCCGCAGCATCTGTGCGCGCAGTTTTGGCAGGGCCATCGGATCGGAAAGATCCTTAACCTCCAAAGCGCGTAGATAGCTGTTCAGTACATCGACAACTCGTGGGAGGACTTTTTCGACCTCGGCCTGATGGACAAGATCGACCTCTAGTTGTGCACGGAACCGCAAATGCCGAATGCCACTGGGACTTTGCAGCGATATCACAATCGGTTCCATTTCGATGAAGGCAAGATTGGCAATATCCTCTGCCGTCTCACCACTATCCACGCCTTCTGGCGCCTCTTTGGTCATATGCGCCGATTCGGGCGCTGCTTTGTGACCAAAAGGAAGAAGGCCTGACTGAACGGCGAAAAATCCGCCGCCCGCACCAGCTACCGCAAGCACAACCCCAATAATCAGGGGCATTTTGCTTTTTTTGGCTGGTTCTTCTGTATCTACTACAGCGTCTGTCATGGCTATCCCTAAAACGTCGTGCTCCTCTTCATAACCCGTGAGGAACTAACCGAATGTTAAGGCCGTTAGTTCAAAAAGGTTGCACGCCGGACAGAACGCCGGTGCGACGGAGGTTAATGTGCAGCAGATCAAGAATGTCTGGGCAGGTTTGGATACACGGAAGCGCCTGATCGCAATTGGCGCGACTTTGGCCGTGATTCTCAGCATCCTGGCGATGTCCAATTTGGCAACCAAGCCAACAATGCAATTGTTATATGCCGGGCTGGAAAGCGGCACGGCCGGAGATGTGGTGAGCTCGCTTGAGCAGCGCAACATCCAATATGAAGTCCGCGGCGGCTCTATTTATGTGCCCTCGGACAAACGCGACGAGCTTCGGATGACCCTGGCAAGCGAGGGGCTTCCGGCAAATGGCGGGCGCGGTTACGAACTGCTCGATTCGCTCAGCGGGTTCGGAACGACTTCGCAGATGTTCGACGCCGCCTACTGGCGTGCAAAAGAAGGCGAGTTGGCCCGGACCATCGTCGGCAGCCCGCATATCACCCAAGCGCGAGTCCATATTGCCAATACTGGAACGAATCCTTTCCAGCGGACCGCAGATGCCACCGCATCGGTATCCGTGGTGCCGATGGGGTCGCCCATTACACCGGCGCAGGCCAACGCGATTCGCTTTCTGGTTGCCTCGGCCGTCACCGGCCTTGCGGTGGAAAACGTCGCCGTTATCGATGCCAATGGTGCCCTGATCGGATCCACCGAGGCTGCAGCAGCAGCGGGTGCAGGCTCCGATGACAGGTCGCAATCCATCCGCGATCGGGTCATGCGTCTTGTTGAGGCCCGAGTCGGCCATGGCAACGCAGTGGTTGAAGTCAGTGTCGAGACCGTAACCGACACCGAATCCATCCGCGAAAAGCGGGTCGACCCGGAAAGCCGTGTTGCGATCAGCACCGATGTGGAAGAACGCGCCGATTCGTCTCAGAACCAGGCCGGAGAGGTGACCGTCGCCTCGAATATTCCCGATGGGGATGCTGCATCGGGCCAGGGTTCCAAGGCGAACACCAGCGCAACGCGGGAACGGGTAAACTACGAGATCTCCGAAACCGAAAAAGAGATCGTGCGCGGCCCCGGTGCCATCAAGCGTCTCACCGTCGCGGTGCTGGTCAACGGTGGCATGGCGACCAACGAAGCCGGGGAAACCGTCTTCGAACCGCGCCCCGAAGAAGAACTGCAAGCCCTGCGCGAGCTGATTTCGGCCGCTGTCGGATTTAACGCGGACCGCGGTGATGTGATTACCCTGAAGTCGATGGATCTTCCCTCTGTCGAGCCGCAGGGCACGGTGGCCACCAGCTCCTTCATGGACAATCTGTATTTCGACGCCATGTCGCTGATCCAGATGGGCGCCCTGGCACTGGTCACCCTGATCCTTGGCCTGTTCGTCGTCCGTCCGATTCTGTCCAACAAAGGATCCTCTGTCGCCGCGCTGAGCGCACCTGACGGCGGTGCATTGCCTGATCTGCCCGCCTTAGGCGGAGGTGGCGACTTCATGTCGAACCCGGACATGGGTGCGAATCTCGCCCTGGACGGAGAAATTCAGGACAACATGGGCGGCGATTTCGCTCCGCTGGGAGATATGCCCGGCATGGGTAGCGGCCTGGACGACCTGGGCGGACTGCCCGCACTGGGTGGTGGTGGCGAAAACCCCGTCGACAGGCTGCGCTCCATGATCGGTGAACGTCAGGAAGAAACCGTCCAGATTCTGCGCGGCTGGCTGGAAGAGAACGAGGAGCGAGTTTGATGAGTATCACGCATCTTCTGGAAGACTTCGGCGGCGGTTCAGCCGTCGAAGTCCCTGATCCCGGCCTTTCCGAGGAGGTCGTCGAAGAACAAAGGCTTGTGTCCTTTGAAAAGGGATACAGCGCCGGCTGGGAAGACGCCGTCAGCGCAAAGGATCAGGAAGCGACGCGTATTTCGGCTACTCTAGCCAGTTCGCTTGAAGACCTGAATTTTACCTACCACGAGGCGCAGACACAGCTCATCGAATCGCTGGACCCGATGTTCAAGGTACTGACCAGTTCGGTCCTGCCGGATGCTATGTCAGCCACCTTTGGCCACCACATCGTTGATCAACTGACCGATATGGCCCGGTTCCAGACCGATCAGGCGATGCAGATCGTGGTGTCGCCGAGCGAAAGCCACGCGGTCCGTGCCCTTGTTGCGGAAAACATCTCGGTTCCGGTGAAAGTTCAGGAAGACGATACCCTGGCCGAAGGTCAGGCTTATCTGCGTGTCGGCGCCTCCGAACGCGAACTAAACAGCTCCGCGCTGCTCGAATCTATTCATGGTTCGATCGACGCCTTTACCTATCATGTCAGAGAGGACAGCCAGTATGGATAATGCAGCCGAACTCAATATGAAAGCCACCGATGCAAGCAACCCCTTCGTATCGGTTCCAGTGGAAGTGGTTGTTTCGGTCGGCAAGGCCCGGCCACTGATCCGCGATCTGGTCAACCTAGGCGAAAACGCGATCCTGACTCTGGACAAACGGGTCGAGGATCCGGTCGACCTCTATGTCGGGGACCGTCTGGTCGCCCGCGGTCAGCTGGAAGAAATGGAAGGCGATCAGGCTGGCCAGCTGGCTGTGCGCCTGACCGAAATTGCCGATCTGCAAAACGGGCTGGGATGACACACAAACCTATCGCCTATGCGGCGCTGGCGCTTTTTCTGGCGCTGGCCCTGCCGCAGGCCGCCGTTGCTCAAGAATTGAGCCTGTCATTGGCGGATGGACAGTCGATTTCGGCGCGGTCCATCCAGCTGATTCTGCTGATCACGGTCCTGAGCCTCGCTCCGGGTCTGCTGATCATGATCACCTGCTTTCCTTTCCTGGTTACGGTTCTTTCGATCCTGCGCCAAGGGATCGGTTTGCAGCAAGCCCCGCCGAACATGCTGATTATCAGTCTGGCGTTGTTCCTCACCTATTTCGTGATGGAACCTGTATTCAACGAAGCCTGGGTAAACGGGATCAACCCGCTGATCGAAGAACAGGTCGACGTCGAAACCGGCATTACCCGGGGTCTGGAGCCCTTCAGAGCCTTCATGGCAAACCGGCTGGATCCAGACACGTTTTATGCCATTGCCGACCTGCGCCCTGCCACAGAAGGCATCGACCCGACACCCGATGCGCCGCTGTCGGTGCTGGTCTCCAGCTTCCTTTTGTCGGAAATCGCGCGGGCCTTTCAGATCGGATTTCTGGTTTTTCTCCCCTTTCTGGTCATCGACCTCGTCGTCGCTGCGATCCTGATGTCAATGGGTATGATGATGGTGCCACCCGCAGTGGTCTCCCTGCCGTTCAAACTGGCGTTCTTCGTCGTCGCCGATGGCTGGAGCCTGATCGCAACCGCCCTGGTACGCAGTTACTATCCATCCTAGCCGGACCGGCAGACATTCAAGACAGATCTCAGCCCTCCGAACAGCAGTTCGGGGGGCTTTTATGTTATGTTCCGTGAGGCGCTCAGTGTGTTTCTGTCACAAGCAACGAGACGGGGCGTGCGAAACATGTAGGTCCACTGTGCGGAGGAAACGGGCGTTCGAATTTGCCGACCGAAAGTCTGCTATTGCAGCCATTCTACGGTGACAGGGCACAAAAACCACAACCTACTTAGGAAGTTCGCGCCAGACCTTCGGATCAATGCTGGCGGCGGCGAAGATTCCACCCCATAGGGCTCCGGGAATGCCCGGGGTCAAGACGTCCTGACCTGAAAGGATAAGGCCTGGCACGGGAGTCTTTGCTTGGAGTGCGTCGCTCAGCACACGTTTGGGCGTGACGTCTATGCCGTAGAAACCGCCGTGATGATGTCCCGTGATCGCCTCGGTGGAGAGGGGCGTCGATAGGTTGCGAAATACCACGAGCTTGGCGAGGTCAGGGAAATATGTCTCGAACTGCGCGAACAGGATATCCTCGACCTTTTCCTTGAACTCCCGGTAGTCCTCGCCCCGTGCGCTAGGCTCCAGCCGGGCCCACCTCTCCACCACCGACCAGTCGGTCCACGCCACGATCTCTCCGGCGTATTTGCGGGACGGGCCTGGATCGTGCGCACTGTCCTTTAGCGAAGCAAACGAAACGAACATGCCCTGGGGTGGATTGTCGGGAGCGTCGGTCCAGACGACGTCCACCTTTCCACCTGGGTATATCCAGTGGTTCGAACGGGTCGCTCCAGCACCCTCGATATCGCCCTCAAAGCCCATGAAGAGGCTGAAATGAGCCACCGAGTGGGGCAATGCGTTGATTTCTTCGATCCAGTCCTGATGTCCGCTCCCCTCGGGCAAAAGCGAGTTTACGGTCTCGCGCGCCCCGATATTGGAGATCACGAACTTTGCGCGGATTTCCTCTCCCTCTGCCGTGCGGACGCCAACGGCCCGCCCATTATCGATGACCAGCGTTTCGACTCTGGTGTCTGCCCGCGCCTCTCCCCCGGCCTTTGTGATCGTCGGCAGGATGTGCTCTGCAAAGGACGCGCCGCGGGAATGTCCCGAACGATGTTGAAAAGCGTTTCGGGCGACGCTGCGGATTTCATGGTTATGCGGCTTGATCCAACGGGTCAACCAGCGCATCATTTTGTGGGTCGCGGTGTTTTTCCAATGCGGC
>NZ_JBDOQR010000170.1:0-2223 GCF_039839315.1 Phaeobacter sp. CAU 1743
CCATCGGTTCGGCCTACCGTCTCCAGCGCCTGTACAGGCTACATCTTTGACCATCCCGTGTCAGCGGGGTAGTCTCATAGTGTCAGGAAACATGAAAACGCTCATGAGAACGTACGATCCTGCACTCTCCGGTATCAGACCCCTACCTGCTCGACCGTTACAGCGAGCGCAAGGAGAGCGCCGCCGACTTGTCGAAGCGGGTGAACCAGAAAGCGATCTGATCGGACGCTCCAGCGTTTTCGCACGGTCTGCGACTCAGGAAAACCTTCCGAATGTGCAGAATTCCCAGATCAATGGAACCTGTGAAACGAAAGACTAATCACGATTTTCGGGGAAGACAAAGTTACGGCAGAGCCGCGTCAAATACCACGCGGTGCCCAGAGAATTATACCCGCACCGACTAGGCAAATGGCCGCTCCGATAACATTCCATTGGTCCGGTCGGTGTCCTTCGACACCCCGTAGCCAGAGCAGTGACGATACGATGTAGATGCCACCGTAAACAACATTGGCGCGTCCAGCCTGATCGGCGGGGCTGAGGGCCAGCAACCAGGCGAAAACCATCAACGACAGCATCCCCGGCACCAGCCAGAACACACTTGTCCAGACGGAACCAGGCCCAGAAGGCAAAACATCCGGCGATTTAAGCAAGCGAGGCAATTATGAATATGTCACAGGCCCATGACATTTGTGATTGGATTGAACTTGCGTTGAAACGCCAGATTGCAGGCAGCACCGTAAACACTCATATCGAACCAGAGCACAAAGCCAAACCCGACGACGCAATCGAGTTTTGAACGGTTGGTCTCAAACTTTTACGAATGCTGCTGTGATATACATGAATGCCACGCCAGCGGTTAGGCCACCCAGTATAGAGGGTCTCAGGAACGTCTCCAGACCCAGCCGATTGCTCCGCATCACGTAGGCACCAACCTGAACCACAACCTGGAGGATCGCGCCTGCGCCGATAGCCAAAGCGAAAGCGCCCCACTGCGGCGAGAACGCGAGGCTCCCCAGCCACATCCCAATAACCGCGGGACCGCCGGCGAGAAGGGCGAGGCCCGCAAATGCCCACAATGGCGGGCGTTTCTTGAGGACGGGTGCTGCGATGCCGATGCCTTCGGTGATATTGTGCAGGGTGAAGCCCAGCACCAAAAAGGTGCCAAGGCCCGCTGATCCCGCAGCAAATGCCGCACCGATCGCCAACCCTTCGCCTAGATTATGCAATCCGATGCCAAGGGCAATGAACGTGGACAGCGCCAGTCCCGTCGGCGGACCGCCACGTTGCCCCACGGCCATCAGCAGTAAAAATGTGGCCGCTGCAACCAGGATCACCATGACCGGGCCCTGAAATAGGGCTGCTGAGTTCCCTGCGAGTTCCAGTGCCTCCTCAGCCGAGTCGACCAGCAGGAAGGACAGCAAGCCTATGGTCAGCGCCATCAGGAAATTCATGCCGCCCTGACCGACGCCGCGCAATACCGGATAGAACATCAGACCAAAGACAATCGGCACGACACCTACAAAGATGCCGATCAAAGCCTGGAATCTCAGCTGACCCGCCGTGACCTTCGGTGTCGGAACGGCCACCTCGATTTCATGTGTGAACGTCGCACCGGTTGTTGTGACGAGGGTCACAGCGTGGGCTTCGCCGAGCACCCACGGATAGGGGACATCCAGCCACACCGTGGCGCCGCGCGATATGTCTCCCGGCGGTGTTTGCGTAAACGACCAATACGCGGCATCAACCTGTACCTGGGCGACACGCATCGGGTCCGAACCGCCCGCCCGCACCAGCATCCTCAGGCCCTGATCGTTCAGGATGGTCCGCTCGAATGTCACGCCTTCAACGGGAGGGGCCCCGTTTCTGAAACTCTGGAAGGGGTCCGCAAAAACGATCCAGCCGATGGCAGCAATCAAGAGAGACAGGGGCATCAGCAGCCAGATAAGTTTTTGCGGTCCGCGACGCTCCAAAAGCGCTGGCTGATCTTCCATATTCACGCCTCCACCACGTCGAATTTCGCCATCCAGCCCAGTTCCGTAAACTCGGCCTGATGTGCGTGAAACATGTAGAGCCCTGGCTCATGTTCGGCGAAGCTGAATTCTAGGGTCTGTGGACATTCATCGTGAGGCGATGATGGCAGCCGCGAGATGCCAATTGGCGGCGTAGCTGGACGTTGTCTTTTCGTAGCGGGTCGCTATGGCTCTGAATTCCTTGATCTTTGCG
>NZ_JBDOQR010000171.1:0-2178 GCF_039839315.1 Phaeobacter sp. CAU 1743
TTTCTTCTTCATTGACTGGCGTAGCGCAGGAAAGGCGGGCTGTTTGGGCATCGGCGGGCATCCTTCAAGGTCCCGCTCAGTCTACCGCAACCCGCTCAGAGCACGAGGTTTTTCAGACTTTCCTTAAGCAGAATATCGAAACGCTGGGACAAGAGCTTGCCAGTGGGAAGCTTGCCGATATTACCAGCAGGCTGGGTGGCGATTTCACCTATCTTTCTGATATCGAGACCAACCTGACCCGTCTGGACAGTCACGAGATTGCCACCAATGAGGCAAGGCTTTTTTCAACGGGAATGCAGAGTAGTCTGGACCGAATTCAGACGTCGGTGCAATCCATGCGGGACGATCTGTTCTCTCTGATGCCCACGCTCAGAGCTGACGATGCCAAGCGTTTCGGCGATGAGGGACGCGGCGAGCTGGTGACCACGATCAACAAACTTAATGCCTGGACCGGCGGGCGCAGCCTGTTTGCGGGCACGGCCACGGCCACATCGCCACTGAACAGTGCGGATACGCTGATGACCGAACTGGTGTCCGAGGTTTCGGGGTTGACGACCGCTACGGATATCATTCAGGCCGTGAAGGATTGGTTCGCCGATCCGGGTGGATTTGATGACGCCATGTATGTGGGCTCCACCAATGATCTTTCACCGGTTGAAGTCGCCGACGGGGAAACCGTATCGCTCGCCCTTCGCGCGGACGATCCTGCCCTGAAGCATCCGCTGCAAAGCTTTGCGATTGCCGCTCTGATCAACGAAAGTGCGCTGGGGTTGAGCGATGCCACCAGGGTTGACCTTGCAAAAGCGACGGCGCTCGAACTTTCTGACAGCAATGAGCAGCTGATTGATAAACAAGCGGGCATTGGCTTTATCGAGTCCCAACTGGATCGTGTGAGCAGCCGCAATACTGCGACAAAGACCAGCCTAAGTATTGCGAAGAACAACCTGGTTTCGGCCGACCCCTACGAGACGTATACGCGTCTTGAAGAGGCTCAATTGCAGTTGGAAAGCCTCTACTCCGTGACGGCCCGCAGCTCCCAACTGTCGCTGCTGAGGTATATGTCATGATGAAATTTCTGCGTCTCCTCGTCGCTTGTCTCCTTCTTCCTGCCGTGGCTCAGGCCAGCGCGATCCGGCTGAAGGATCTGGTGGAATTTGACGGCGTGCGCGGCAATGATCTGGTCGGCTACGGCTTGGTTGTGGGGCTTGATGGCACAGGGGATGGCCTGCGCAATTCGCCCTTCACCGAAGAAATCATGACGAACATTCTGGAACGCCTGGGCGTCAACGTGACGGGTGAACAATTCCGTCCGAAGAACGTGGCCGCGGTGTTTGTGACGGCAACCCTGCCACCGTTTGCGCGGGTCGGCGCCAATGTCGATGTGACGGTCTCGGCTATCGGCGATTCCAAAAGCCTGATGGGCGGCACCCTGATCATGACGCCGCTGAATGCGGCTGACGGTCAGATCTACGCCGTGGCCCAGGGGACCATCCTGGCCGGCGGCACCGTCGCCGAGGGAGAGGCCGCTACGGTGACGCAGGGCGTGCCGACCGCCGGGGTGATTCCGGCTGGTGGCCGGGTCGAGCGGGAGATCGATTTTGATCTGTCCTCTCTGTCTTCCATGCGGCTGGCGTTGCGCGAACCTGATTTCACCACCGCAGGCCGGATCGAACGGGCCATCAACGCTGAATTCGGCCGTAGCGTCGCTCTGATGCGGGATTCGGGCACAGTTGAGGTGGATATCCAGCGCACCCGTGCGCGCTCCACCGCCCATGCGGTTGGACGTATCGAAAACATCCTTGTCGAGCCGCAGCGCAAGGCGCGGGTGGTCATTGACCAGGCGTCGGGTACGATCGTCATGGGCAGCGACGTGCGGATCTCGCGGGTGGCCGTGGCTCAGGGTAATCTGACCCTCCGGATCGAAGAGGCGCCGCTTGTGGTGCAGCCCAACCCGTTCGGCAATGGGGACTCGGTTGTCGTGCCGCGCACCGGTGCTGCCATCGAAGAGGAAGAGGGCATCCAGCTGGCCGAGGTTCCCGAAAGCACATCCTTGTCTGAGAGCCCGATTTGAAACTAATTGAGTGAGTTCAGGAGGTTGTGTTTCTGTTCGGGTACGACACTGAACGGAGACCACGATGGCCTGGACCGAACTCACCCGCAGCCAGCATGCCCGTGAGG
>NZ_JBDOQR010000172.1:0-2057 GCF_039839315.1 Phaeobacter sp. CAU 1743
GCCGCATTGGAAAAACACCGCGACCCACAAAATGATGCGCTGGTTGACCCGTTGGATCAAGCCGCATAACCATGAAATCCGCAGCGTCGCCCGAAACGCTTTTCAACATCGTTCGGGACATTCCCCTGCCAGGCCAAGGCGCAGATCACCCAGCAGATCCCAAAAGGCGAAAAGTTGAAGTTCCCTGGCTGAAACGACACAATTCCCAACTCGCACAGTTCAAAGGGACCTAAGGTCTCTTCCTCCAAGCCACTGAAATCGCCAACCACGCCGCCCCTCACCAAGTGACGTGAAACTGTCAAGAATTAATCGTCGCAGAACAATGGAACGCCTTCAATGGCCTTTTTCAAAACCTTTGGTGGTATCGATAAAAAGTCATGAGTCATTTCATCGGGCGCTGTTGCACAAATCGGGGTCTGAGCGTGGTTCCCCTTTCCCCGGACGGACCTATCCTACGGCCACAGTGACGGGTATGCCGAGCGCGGTGTAGCCGTTCAGCACGGCGATGCGAACTTGCAGCTCGGCGACCTGGCGGTCGAAGTCTCGGGCCATGAGGGATTGGCCGAGCAGCTTGATGCAGTTCATCTTGCTCTCGACCCGGCTCCGGCGGTGGTAGCCAGACCATCTTCGCCAGATGGCGCGACCCAAATATTTGGACGCGCGCAGTGCCTCATTGCGGGCGATGGCTCCGGGGCTCGTCGGTTTCCAAGGCTTGGCGTTCTTGCGGGGCGGGATGATCGCAGCGGCACAACGAGCAGCGATTGCCTCGTGGCACTTGCGTGTGTCGTAGGCGCCATCTGCCGTCACGGAACCGATCTCTTCGTCAGACGGGATTTGGTCAAGGAGATCTGGCAGGATGGGCGCATCGCCAATGTTGCTGCCGGTGACTTCGACGGCCCGGACTTCCAATGTTTCCTCGTCGATACCGATGTGCACCTTGCGCCAGATGCGCCGTTTGGCTCCGCCGTGCTTGCGGGCGTTCCACTCACCTTCGCCTTCGGCCTTGATGCCGGTGCTGTCGATCAGCAGGTTCAGCGGGCCCGTGCCGCCGCGATACGGGATCGCCACATTCAGCGTCTTTTGGCGGCGGCACAGGGTGCTGAAGTCCGGCACTCGCCAATCCAACCCGACCAGCCGCAGGAGGCTCTGAACGAACCCGGTCGTTTGTCTCAGCGGCATGCCAAAGAGCACCTTCATTGTCAGGCACGTTTGGATCGCTTCATCGCTGAAGCTCGGCTGCCGCCCACGCTTCCCGCTCGGCGGCGGCTTCCACATCATGTCGGGATTGAACCAGATCGTCAGCGATCCGCGCTGACACAGTGCTTCATTGTAAGCCGACCAGTTCGTGGTCTTATACTTCGTAGGGGCCCAACTGCTCATACCTTCCAGCTATCACGCTGGATTCACGCAGTGAATCCCTCACCCGATTTGCGCAACAAGGCCCCCAAAGTGCTGTCGAAATTCTTTTTGGCACCATATCGCTCAACTTTCAGCGATTGCAAAAAATCTAGCGCGGACGCCAAGCTCTTTCCGTATTCGCTCTTTTTCCTGAAGTCGATGTACTTTCTGTCTTGGAGGAACTCAGGTATTTCACAGTCATCAACAAGGACAGGCACCACCATTGTCTTGCCGCCGGACACTTGTTTGAAAAATTGAGATTGCCATTCGGTCGATACCCACTTCGACCTCACGGCCGCCTCGCTGAGAAACAAAAATATCACATCTGCTTTGGTCAATCCATTTTGAATCTCCTCTGAAATTGATGCGGCATATGGAATATTGTCCTCGTCTATCCAGGTATCGAAACCACCACTTTTCAAATCCGAATTTATTCGGCGTACAAACGCTTTGTCTCTCGATGAATGGCTTAGAAAAATTGAAAGGCGTTGCATTCTGCGTGGCTCACGGTTCTTTGGCTTCTCCAGATTAGGGGAAAGTCTGAAAAACCTCGTGCTCTTAGCGTGTTGCGGTAGACTGAGCGGGACCTTGAAGGATGCCCGCCGATGCCCAAACAGCCCGCCTTTCCTGCGCTACGCCAGTCGATGAAGAAGAAACAG
>NZ_JBDOQR010000173.1:0-2032 GCF_039839315.1 Phaeobacter sp. CAU 1743
CGTCTCCAGCGCCTGTACAGGCTACATCTTTGACCATCCCGTGTCAGCGGGGTAGTCTCATAGTGTCAGGAAACATGAAAACGCTCATGAGAGGGTGTCATTCTGCACTCAGCCGGAGCAGACCCCTATGAAGTCGATTTGCGACCGCTTAAACGACACACCTAGAAAATGCCTCGGGTGGCGCACACCGGCTGAAGCGTTCAGGGACGAACTCATGAAACTGAGATAGCAGGAAACGTCGCAACGACACTTGAGCCTTCAGCGCAAAGCGATAATGTCACCCCTGAGCAATTCAGAAGTGTCACTATCCTCGCATACGGTAGCGAGGACGAGCGGACATGGGATGGGTGATGATGAGCGAGCGCGATTTGAACCGCGTTGAGGTTTTGGCGCAGGTCGATGATGGTCGGCTGACGGTCGCTAATGCGGCGAACATGTTGGATCTGACGCGTCGACAGATTTTCCGGCTATTGAAGCGCTATCGTCAGGACGGAGCATCCGCGATCCGCCACAAGGCGCGCGGCAAACCTCCAAACAACCGGATTCACCATTCGAAGCGCGACTATGTTCTGAGCCTGATCAAAGAGAATTACCCAGATTTTGGGCCCACATTGATAGCTGAGATGATGGCCGAGCATCATGGGTTCAAAGTCTCGCGCGAGACCTTGCGCAAGTGGATGATCGAAGACGGTATGTGGCTGTCGCGCAAGCAGCGACGTGCCCTTCATCAACCGCGACTACGCCGGGAATGTTTCGGCGAGTTGATCCAGATCGACGGCTCTGACCATCGATGGTTTGAGGATCGCGCCCCACCCTGCACTCTACTCGTCTTTATCGATGATGCGACCAGCACTTTGATGGAGCTGCGGTTTGTGCAGTCGGAGAGTACGTTCAGTTATTTCGAGGCTTTAGAAGGTTATCTGCAAAATTACGGACGACCCGTCGCATTCTACAGCGACAAACACACCGTGTTCCGTGTCGCCAAGGAAGACGCCAAAGGCGGTGCGCGTATCACCCAATTTGGGCGCGCCCTGAGTGAGCTGAACATCGAGATCCTGTGCGCCAACAGCCCTCAAGCCAAAGGCCGCATAGAACGGGCCAACCGCACGCTTCAGGACCGGCTTATCAAAGAGCTGAGGCTGGCAGGCGTTTCGGACATGAAAGCTAGAAACGCCTTTCTTGAAGGCTTTAAGAGCCGCTTTAACGCCAAATTTGCCAAGGCCCCGGCAAAACCGGACAACCTGCACCGGGCGTTGAATGTGGAGCCGGATCGGCTGGCGGAAGTGTTGTGCTGGCGTGAGAACCGCTATGTCGGCAAGCAGCTGACATTTTCCTATGACCGCAAGCGGATCATGCTCGAAGAGAACGAGCTGTCACGCGCTCTGGTCGGCAAATATGTGGACACCTATGTCTTTGTGGATGGGCGGTTCGAGGTACGCTGGAAAGGCCAAGCCCTGCCCTACAGGATCTTTGATATGGACCAGCGCGTCACCCATGCAGCCATCACCGAGAACAAGCGGCTCGGTGCGGTTCTGGCCTATGTCAAAGAGATGCAGGACGCCGCACCGCCTAAGCCGAAGGTGCGGACGAACTCAGAGAAGATGGGCTACAAGCCGAACGGGCATCGGCCAGGCAGACCGTCAGGATCTCGGGCCAAGAAGAAGATTGCGCACGCGGCGGAATAGAACAATGATCGGGTCGGTTATGCGGACGGCTTCCATTATATCCGCCTTTTTGGCGCTCGTCTGTTTGGGTTTGATTGGCCTGAACCTTTACGACTTCTGGTACCGACCGGAACTGCCATGGCGCGAAGGCAACCTTCGCAGCGTACTCACAACATGCATGTTCGGTGCTTTAGTTTTTGCAGCAGCATCTCTGTCCTTTTTCAAGCTTTCAAAAGCATCCAACTAGGGTCTGTGGACATTCAGGATTCCCAAGCTGGCTGAAATCTGATTCAAGCTTCCAAAATGGAGGTTTGAATGAACGAAGAGCGGTTTGTGTTGACAGATGAGGTCTGGGTCCGCCTTGCGCC
>NZ_JBDOQR010000174.1:0-2029 GCF_039839315.1 Phaeobacter sp. CAU 1743
GCCTGCGATGTCGTAGTCTTCTTCATGGTGTTGCTTTCCTTTCGGTTTGATCACCCCGAGCCTACGGCTCAGGGAAAGCAACGCCACCCTTCAGGCAAACTTCAACATCAACCGGGACATCCCCAGGAAGGCACCCGGGCCGATCTTGATCAGGTTCTGGCGGGCTATCAGGCAGGGTACCACGTCTACACCTGCGGCCCGGATCGCTACATGCAGGGGGTGCTTGAGGCCGCCGAGCGCCAGGGCTTTCCCGAGGAGGCGCGGCATCTGGAGTACTTCTCGGTCCCCGAGGTGCCCGAGTATGAAAACCACCCCTTCACACTGCGCCTGCGCAAGTCTGGGCGGGATCTGCACGTCCCGGCGGACAAAAGTGCGACCGATGTGCTGGCAGAGGCCGGGATCGGCGTCGATGTGAAATGTGCCGACGGGATCTGCGGGGTCTGCAAATGTGACCTCCTTTCCGGAGAGGTCGAGCACCGGGATTTCGTCCTGTCCAAGGCGCAGCGCAAAGGCGCGGTCATCCTGTGCCAATCGCGCGCAGCACAAAAGGACGGCACCATCGAGGTCGACCTGTAAAGGAAAGAGCGAAAGGGCAGGGCTAGCCTCTGCCCTTAGTCTCCCAGGGGCGGAAACCAGTCCGGCAGATGCACCCGGCTGTCAAATCGCAGGCTCTTGCTGCGCAGGACCGAGATCCCCTCGTCCCGCACCGGCGATTGCAACGCGTCCCAGGCCGCTGCCTCTGCTTTCTCCCAGGACGACAGTGGCAGATCGGCAAGAGCGGCGTATTGCGCTGCCATTTCCTGATGTGCTTGCTTCCAGGCCTTGCCGGGGGTCCCGGTGCCTTCTGCGCCTGCAACTTCGGTTCGGACGTCGGCCATCTCGGTCGCCGCCTGCCGGTTGGCGAACTTCAGATGCGCAAGATAGACGCCGCGTGGCATGCAATAGGGAAACTCCGCCAGCCGCCTTGGCCGCACCTGTACCCCGTGGCGCCGCAGGTCATGCGGCTGACGCACGGCCCAGGCCTTGCTGTAATGCCCGGAGAACACACCTTGATAGAGAGGCGAGCCGGATGCCTCAACTGGTGCAAAGACATTCACCCCAAGGGCAAAGATGGCGCTGGCCTCTTGTGCGGCCAGCATCTTCGGCAGAGAGGACCAGAGTTGCGGGTCGGCGCAGATCAGCTCATCCGCATCGGTCCGGATCACCCAGTCGTAGATCTCCAGCAGGCCGCGCTGAATTCCGTTCAGAAGACGTCCGCGCCAATGATCGAACCCCTGCAACCGGTCCCGAGGGATCGTGATGACCGATGCTGCCGGGCAAATCTCCTGCACCACCGGGTCCGGCCCATGGGCGACGACAAAGAGATTCTCAGCCCCCAGGACGTTGGAATAATGCCGGTACCACTGGCGCAAAGCCCAGTAGTCCTTGTGCACCATGGTGATTGCAGCTGCTTTCATGCCTGCACTATGCGCATTCGGTCCCGCTTGGCCAAGTGGATCCTCACGCGACGCCGCAGAGGCAACTGCGGCGGTGGGGGAGGGGGGCATATCCTCCGACGTCGCCGCCAGGCTGCAGACGATGGTTCGCTGGTCGTTGACAGAACCGCCGCCGCGGAGGATTCGACCGTTTTGAGACGGATATCAGTCCGAGTCGCTGCCGCGAGTCGCGGGTGTCTTGTGGTCTCATTGTGGTATTCGTCTAGATGTGGGGTTTTGTCGCGAGTGAGTCTTTCCACGCGTCCGTCTGCTGGGCGGGCATGGGGCGGCTCCTGGCAGTTTTTTGGCGCGATGGCTTCACTTAAGTCATTGTATTTGCGTGTTATTCCATCTTTCTCCCTGAAAAATGTGTTTTTGTTGATTTTAGGGTTGCGGGTATTTGGAGTTGGGACTAGAACCCCCTTCGCCGGCGGCGCTGAGGCGCTGCTGAGACACACCGGACGGGACGGCGGCGACGCGGAAACGGAAGGTTGACGGATCGGAAAGACGGTTGAGACGCTCAGGAGAGACTGGGGCATCTTTGAGGATGGGGC
>NZ_JBDOQR010000175.1:0-1996 GCF_039839315.1 Phaeobacter sp. CAU 1743
CGCATCGCAAGCAAAGCCCCCAGACGGACTCGCTATATGAGGGCGGTCCGCCTGGGGGCTTTGGCACCCAATAGGCGGGTCAAAATCAAACGCTGAAACCGGGTCACTTTTAAACGCTCATTGACAGCCATGACGCTGCGCAGCACGGTCTGGGGCTGGATCGCGTGGGTGGCGCGTCAGGCGTTTTCCGGTCGGTAAACGCAATCGGCCAGGGTGCTGCGATTGAGGTCGGCGACAAACGCCGCCTCGGCATGGGCTAGCCGCGCTTTCAACCGACATTGCGGAGTCAGGGTGCAGCTGTTGGTGCCGGCGGCGAAGCATTCCACCAGAGCCTGATCAGCTTCGAGGGTCGCCACCACATCGCCAAGGCGGATGTCCTCGGGCGCACGGGCAAGCAGGGCGCCGCCGCCGCCGCCGCGCCGGGTCTCCAGTAGACCTGCCGCGGCAAGTGCCGAGATCACCTTGGCCAGATGGTTGCGGGAGATACGGAATTCATCGGCGAGTTCCGACGTGGTGAAGGCCCGGTCGGGTGCGCCCGCCATCCGCATCAGAACGCGCAGGCCATAATCGGTGAAGGAGGTGAGGCGCAAGGTCGCGCTCCTGAATTGGTACTTGAAGTGCGCATTCGCGAGAGATATGCGTATTTCAAATACCAATTCACTGCGGCCCGCGCAAGGACCGGGCGACGCGCGAGGGAAAGGACCCGCGATGAAAGACCTCCCCGAAACGGACGTGCCGCAGGACACCGACGCGCTGATCGACCATATCCTGACGCGCTATCACGAGATGCACCGGGAGGATCTCGCCTCGCTCGTGCCGCTCGCCGACCGGGTCGAACGGGTGCATGCGGACGATCCCGAGGCGCCCACGGGGCTCGCCGCTGCCATCCGGACGCTCGCCGGCGAGATGGAAGATCACATGATGAAGGAGGAGATGATTTTGTTTCCGGCCATGCGCGCGGGCGGCGGGCCGGGCATCGAGCACCCCATCGCGGTGATGCGCGCCGACCACGACGATCACGTCGAAAACATCGCGCTGATCCGGCGGCTCACCTGCGATCTGACGCCGCCCGAGCATGCATGCGGCTCCTGGCGCTCACTCTATGGCGGCCTGGCGGCGCTGTTCGACGACCTTGCCGCCCATATCGCGTTGGAAAACAACGTGCTGTTCCCGCGCTTCGAGCCGGCTTGAGGCGAAGATGCGGCTTGCGGGAGTGACAGTCGAAGGACGAGGCAGGACGGATCGTCTTCTGGACGCGGTGGCTGACCGGCTAACGCGGGACGGCGTCCGGCTGGTGGGTGCGTTGCGCGCGGCCTCGCCCGATACCGGATCGGGATCGTGCGACTGCGATCTCTGGCTTCTGCCCAACGGGCCGCGCTGGCGCATCACGCAGGATCTCGGCCCAGGAGCCACCGCCTGCCGGATGGACGCGGGCGCCTTCGAGCAGGCCGTCGGGCTCGCGATGTCGCGGCTGCAGGCTGGCCGGACAAACCTCGTGATCCTCAACAAGTTCGGCCTGAGCGAGGCGGAGGGGCGCGGCTTCCGCGCGCTGATCGCCGAGGCGCTGGCCCGCGGCGTTCCTGTCCTGACGGGCCTCTCCGAAACCCACAGGGCCGCGTTCGACCGCTATGCCGATGGGATGGCGACGATCCTCGCACCGACCGAGGCTGCCGTCATGGACTGGTGCAACGCCGCCGTCGGAACCGTGGCCGAGGAGGGCGCGACGCCATGAGCGGACAGGCGACCTACGCCTCGCCCCCCTGCATGGCGGCGGAGGTGGACCCGACCTATTTCGATCCGCTTGGCACGGATGCGCAGCAGGCGCGCGATGTCGTGCGCTGGCGTCGGGCCGAGCGGACAAGACTGGCCGGCCTTAGAGTCTGATTCAAAACTTTTCGAGTGAATTCATTGTCTTGCGAGCATCCGCGTGACGCGGCGGATGTGTGCGATTGTGACCCAAGCTGCCGCGCTGGCGATGGATTTTTCCCAATCCTTC
>NZ_JBDOQR010000176.1:0-1909 GCF_039839315.1 Phaeobacter sp. CAU 1743
CTGGAAGTATAGGTATTCTTGGTCATGGCGTGATCTCCCTGGCGGTTGCCGCCGCCGGTTGGGTGGGTGGATGTTCACCCGGAGATTACGCCGCCTTCAAATTTCCACCAACTCCGAGACACGACCGCGTTGCAGTTGAGGGGGCACTCCACCAAGCAAACCATCAGGTATATCATAAGGATCGTAGGTCAGCTCAACACCGGCCTCCAGGCTCAGCAAGGAGACATGCAGACTGCGAAAGTCCACCTCGACCACCGGCGTGTCGTTGATGAAGATCCGGGAACGCCAGTCGCTGTTGATCTGCTGCCACCAGCCCCCATGAAAGCGCCCGTTCAGGTTCCAGTCTGATCTGCTGAAGATCCGTCGGGTTCGCTTGTGATGATGATCGGTGGCAACGTCATCAACCTGGGGCTCATCAAGAACAGGAATGTCAATGAAAGCGTCCCCGATGACCTCATTATAGCGGCGCACCTCCTCCCGCATCCTGATCGTTTCGTCAGTGTCCTCGTATTCGACCAACCCATCATCTTCGCCCCGAAGAATGATCAGTTCCTCGCCAGCGACCCGGACGACGTCGTCTCTCTGGAAGGCCGCCTCAGCAAAGGGAAACTGAAGCCCTTTACTGCATGACCTTGCTGGCTCACCTCTGTCCTCAGGATGGCGGTGGGCCTTTTTCGTTTGGGGCGCTGGCCTATCCGTCGCTGCGCAGGAGCTGCCAGCTTTCGACCCCGAGCCCTTGCCCGGTCAAAGGGGGCCACTGATGCTGCGACCTACTGGCAGTGGCTGGCGAAATACGTGTTGACCCGGAAAGTCCCATGACTCTAACCTCAGCTGGCGTGCGTGGCTGGGGCTGCCACTTAGATTTTTTATGCCGCTTCAAAATTACGCGGCTCAGAATACCCTCCTAACCCGCTATATTGACGGCACTTAGAGAAGTTCCACCCAAGCAAGTTTGCTGTAGAGAAATAGGAAAGGAAGTAGGAATGACTGATTACGAGGAGACTTTTCACCCAAATGGAACTGATGGCGACGATGTCGAGGAGGTTCCTAGCAAGGCTGGGTGGTTCGACGATAGCGATGAGGACGAAAAGCGAAAGAAGAAAGACAAGGACAAGGGATGGTGTTTCTTGACCACCGCCGCTTGCGAACACATCGGCTTGCCCGATGACTGCTATGAACTGCAAACCCTACGTGATTTTCGCGACAACTTCCTCTGCGCCACTGTAGATGGAGCTGAAATCGTGGAAGAGTACTATAGAATTGCACCGCCTCTTGTTCCCTTGGTCAAGCAAGAACACACTGCCGCTTGGGTTTGGAAACACATTCAACAAGCCGTCGCTCAGATTGAAAACGGACAGAACTCTGCCGCGTTAGATACTTATCAGAACATGGTTCGTATCCTGCAGCGGGAGGGTCGAAATACGGGAACATAGAACCCCACGCCGCCCCTACCTCTCCGCGGCCACCTCTGGCTGGGGTGTAGGAGCCCAAGCCGCCGCAGGGCGCTACAGATCGTTTGCATCTCGAATCATCTGTATCAATTCTTGGATCCGTTCTCGCAGATCCAACTGATCCAAGTCAGCCGTCTCTTGACAGATTTTGGACGCAGCTCCGACCTTATCGCCTTGTTTATATGTCTCATTCCGGCCTGCGTGGCTGGGGTTTTCTCGATAGAAGTAGAAGGCATGATCATACCGGCCAGCCTTTCCGGCTTTCACATACAAGCGCGGATGCAGTTCTTTCAGTGCGGCTTGTGTCTGACGTCAGCACCAATGGGACAGTTTAGGGAAAGTCTGAAAAACCTCGTGCTCTGAGCGGGTTGCGGTAGACTGAGCGGGACCTTGAAGGATGCCCGCCGATGCCCAAACAGCCCGCCTTTCCTGCGCTACGCCAGTCAATGAAGAAGAAA
>NZ_JBDOQR010000177.1:0-1896 GCF_039839315.1 Phaeobacter sp. CAU 1743
CCCCAACTTCGACACTTCGCGATGGATTTGAGCCCGGTTTGGCAATGCGGACTTCAATGAAATAAGGGCTTTCCGTGTGTGGAGGGTCAGATTTTGGCGAGAATCCTGTTGTGGCACGTTATGGCGCATTGAGTCATTGAAGCATTACACATCGTCTCGTAGTGTTGCGACATGTACACCAAGATCACGAGATCCGGCGGGCGCCAGTACCTGCAACTGGTCGAGGGCTATCGCAACGAAGAGGGCAAGGTCCGCCATCGGGTCGTCGCCAACCTTGGCCGACTCGAAGATCTGAACCCCGCCAAGCTCGATCCCCTGATCAACGGTTTGAACAGGGCGATCGGGCGGAGCGACAACACGGCGTTTCCCGTCGAGATCGAAAGCTCCAAGGCCTATGGTAACGTCTTCGCCCTGCACGAGCTTTGGAAGGATCTTGGCCTCGACCGCGCCCTTGGTCGTGCCATGCGGTCTGGGCGGCGCAAGATCGAGGCAGATGCCCTCGTGCGGGCCATGGTCTTCAACCGCCTGTGCGATCCCATGAGCAAACTCGGCTGCCTGCGCTGGCTGGACACCGTGGCCATGCCCGAGATGCCCGCCAAAGTCGAGCACCACCACCTCCTGCGCGCCATGGACGCGCTCATGGACAATGTCGATCGCGTGGAGGCCGAGCTGGCCCGCCAGATCCGCCCTTTGGTCGACAGGGATCTGACGGTCGTCTTCTATGACCTGACCACCGTGCGCATCCACGGCGAAGGTGAGGTTGACGACGATATCCGCGCCTACGGCATGAACAAGGAGACCGGTGGCATCGCACGCCAGTTCGTGCTCGGCGTTGTGCAGACCGCCGAGGGGTTGCCGCTCATGCATACTGTGCATCCGGGCAACGTAGCCGAGACCAAGACGCTGCAGGCCATGCTGGCCACCGTCCTGAAGCGCTTCCCCATCGAGCGCGTCATACTGGTGGCCGATCGCGGGCTTCTGAGCCTCGACAACATCGACGCCCTGACATCGCTGGCCGAGCAGGGTGGGCGAACCCTGGAGTTCATCCTGGCCGTCCCCGCGCGCCGCTACAGCGATCTGGTCGAGACCTTCAGGGACATGGCCTTCGACGAGACCGGACTGGCCGAGGATCGCTTTGCCGGTCATCGCCTGATCGTCGCCCATGATCCGCTTCGTGCCGCTGAACAGGGCGATCGGCGTCGCGCCCGCATCGCCGAGCTTGACGCCATGGCCGAAAAGATGGTCGGCAAGCTCGACGCTCAAGATGCCGGAAAGACCGCCAAGGGACGCCGCGCCTCCGACCGCGGGGCCTACAGCCGCTTCACCCGCGCCGTCGCGGAGGCCGAGCTCACGCGCTTTCTCAAGGCCGATCTCAACGCAGACCGCTTCAGCTGGTCGGCCGACGAAGACGCCATTGCCCAGGCCGAACTCTTCGACGGCAAGCTCGCGCTGATCACCAACGCCCCCGATCTGAGCCCTGCCGAGGCTGTCGCCCGATACAAAGGCCTCGCAGACATCGAGCGTGGCTTCCGCGTGCTGAAATCCGACATCGAGATCGCGCCAGTTCACCACCGGCTGCCCGACCGCATCCGCGCCCACGCCATGATCTGCTTCCTGGCTCTCGTCCTCTACCGCGTCATGCGCATGCGTCTGAAGGCGAAAGGCCACAGCGCGAGCCCGCGCACCGCCCTCGATCTTCTGGAACGCATTCAACAGCACGTCGCCCGTATCGGCCCGACTGCCAAGACAACCATCACGCGCCAACAACCGGAACAACTCGACCTCTTCGAAGCCCTGGATCTGAAAACACCCGCCTGAAACGGCCATGTTGTGGCAAAAGCGGGCATCCCGCTCCAACAATATCAGTCGCTTACGCGCTTAGCTGTTGAAGTTGGG
>NZ_JBDOQR010000178.1:0-1847 GCF_039839315.1 Phaeobacter sp. CAU 1743
CCAAACTTTAGCCGAAGAACAACCGTGGCCGCCAAGCGGCCCGCGCGGGCCTCGCTTCGCTACGAAAAGGCTCCGCTCAGCCCGCGCTAACGGCGGAAATTACACCAATCGTTGGGACACTGCTCCAGCCGCGTGATGCACGGTTCGAAAACCGAGCGGTGACCATGTCTGATCTCTTCTGGCTGACGGATGCGCAGATGGCCCGCCTTGAGCCCTTCTTCCCGAAGTTCCACGGCCAGCCATCCGCTCAACCTGTTCGTCACCGTCTGTCAGGTGAGCGACTACTTCGGTACGCGGGCGTTGCTCAGTCGCCTGCCAAACGTCAAATGGCTGCTCGGGGATCGCGGCTATGACGCCGATTGGTTCAGAGAAGCATTGCAGGACAGGGGATACGCGCCTGCATCCCTGGACGAAAGCAACGCAAGACGCCGGTTAAATATGACAAGCGCCGCTACAAACGGCGAAACCGGATCGAGATCATGTTCGGCAGACTTAAGGATTGGCGGTGCGTGGCGACCAGATACGACCGATACCCCTAAGTATTCCTCTCAGCAACTGCTCTCGCCGCTCTCGTCATCTGTTGGTTATAAATCTTGACCCTAGCGCTGGTTTTGTCCCGGTTTTTGCCTTCAAAGAGAATCTTTCGGGGCTCTTGAAGTTCCCCGCAAGTCTAGGCTGATGGTTGTTTTAGGATGCGCGCGCCATCGACGAGGTTGGCAAGGCGGGAGAGGCCGCACCCAATAACATTGGGCCTTGGTGCCGCATCAGGGGTGTGATCGTGATAGCCCCCGAAATGTGCCCCAGTTCACGGGTGCAGGTATACTTAAGAGGCACATTGAAAATCTTAAGATATTTAGGTGGTTGGCCCGAGTACGTGATATTTTTTCCCGAATTATGCGCATTATACGTTGGGGAAGCATCTAAACATGAAAAGTGACAACCGAGCAAAGGTTGCCAGTGCGTCGCGCATGGTTCTGGTGGCAGCACTCTCCGTATTTTTTGTGTCCGTCGGGGCCGCTGTCGCACAGGCGCAGGAGAGTTGCAGTGGGCGAGTCGAGCTATGGTTCTTGAATGATGAGTCGACGAGTGTAACCGATACTGAATTCAGCGATGCGAAGTCATTCATATCCTCTGTTGCGTCTTCTTTCGCGTATGATGAATCCACTGGTTTCAGGGGGTCGCTGATCGGTTGGGAAGATTCGCCGACTCTCCTTTCCGGTTTGACCGATCAGTTCACAACTGTCGCATCCACATACTCTCGCGGGGGACGGGATGGCTACACCTATCCGGGTGCTGCCTTTGATTATGTGGCCGATGCTCTAACAAACTACGATGGTAGCGCCTATGCGTCGAGTTCCGGTGAGCCTGCAAGAGAGGGAGTTCCATCCATTGTGGTGTTCTTGACCGACGCGGATGGTGTCGACAGCGCTATAGGGCGTGTGCGCGATGCCAGCCAGCTTCGAGCATCCGCTTCTGCCATTCGTAACGCGGGCCATGAAGTGGTTGTCATGCTGATCGCCGAGGCGGCGAGCCGCTATACCTTGGGGGATGGAGATTATGAGGCCAATTTCTATTCATTGATGAATGAAGTGGCGGGGTCAGCGGGAAACGTTGTTGTCGGGGATACTTACGCAAACATCGCTCAACCGACACAGGGCTACATTTCTGATCTTTCATCAAGGATTTGCAGCGTCGCCGAGCAGTTGTCTCCCGCGTTGCCTCCGGTCGTGTCGCGAATGCTGTGGAAATTCCCTGGCGGCGCGCTCCGGGCATGTGAAGGGTCGGTGTTTTAGGCTGCGAGGTCAAGGGGCATGGGTTCGAGGGGCTGAGAGAGGGTTTCCCAGCCG
>NZ_JBDOQR010000179.1:0-1603 GCF_039839315.1 Phaeobacter sp. CAU 1743
CGCCTGCGATGTCGTAGTCTTCTTCATGGTGTTGCTTTCCTTTCGGTTTGATCACCCCGAGCCTACGGCTCAGGGAAAGCAACGCCACCCTTCAGGCAAACTTCAACATCAACCGGGACATCCCCCGGTTGGGTGGCCAACCACGTATCGTCATTGCCTTGAAACAGTCGGTGATCGAGCCATCGATCATATGCGGATGGTTCAATCAGTTCGCTTTCAAACCGGCGCGCAGCAATGTCGGGAAGAATCTCTGCCAACCTTGCGCCGATGTTGTAGCGCTCGAGCGGCCGGGAGTACGTCCAGAGAGGCACCAGCGGATGGTGATGCCGAATGCACAGATCGGCGCCGCGACACTGCCAAGCACCCGATATTGTCATGTGCCGCAATGGATAGGTTTGTCCTTCTGCCTGTTCGCGCAGACAATGAGGGCATCCGCGAACGGTCGGACTACGCAGGGCGCGCGATATGAACACCTCTCCCCGATATCTCATGCGAACGTCTCCGATACGCTCGCCAGTCCAAGACAGCAAAGTTGAGAGTTGATCTTGCGTCAATCCTGATCTCGCGGCGAATGCCGCGACAGCAAGCTCGTCTTGCTCTAGGATGCGTTTGAAGCTGAACCCCAGGTCCAAGGCGAAACCCGCAGTATCAGTACCGTTGATTGCGGCCATGCGCGAGAAAAAGGAGGGCAGCGTCTCGCAATCACAAGGCTCAACCGCCAAGCGTAACTTATCTACCAAGCGGGATCTCCATCTAAGGCCGATACATCTCGGGTCCTAAATCGCCGATTTGAAGCTGGGTGTCCAACTAGCGATCTCTTTGCGAGTGGAGTCTAGTGACAGGGTTACGAGCATCGTCGATCGAACGGCCGGAGGCCAGTCGGATTTATGTGCCTTGGCTCATGCGACAGTGCCTCCGCTGGACTACCAGAGTGGAAATTTCGATAGAGATAAGTTCGCGCTTTAATTTCAGGTGTGGCCTCAGGGGAGCCGACGTGCGCCGCCTGGGTAACAAATGGTTGCTTGGCGCAAAAGCGCCTCTTGCAGGCTCAGCGCCACCTCCAATGCTGGAAGTGCCCAACCGGCCCATTGCGGACCTTCGGTGAGGAACTCGCCGCTGCAGCGCAGCTTACGCGAGGCGGTCATTCGTGGCGACTGCAGCAATGTCGGTAGTCGAAAGCTCCACTACAGTCGCCCGATCATACCATCCAAGGCGCTCGGCAGGGGTGGCAGAGCAGAAACCTCGCGGAAACGAACCAAATGGATGTCAGCGGCGAGATGACAAGGAACAGCGAAAAGCCAATCCGGAAGCTGCTCGTATAGGGAGACGTGATACCTTTGGAGAATTGCCACGCGACAGCCCCAAAAATCATACTTTCGGAACCTGAACACTTAGAAATCTCGCCACACAAGGCGCTATGAGGCAAGTCTTCCGCAATTGAGCGCTGTTGACTTATCTCTCCAAGCAGGCAAGCCTAGGAACGTCTGAACAACGTCTTCGGCTGCGCCGATGTTGCCGCTTGAGGGCAGTTTGGGGCGGTTGAGGCGTCATTTCCAGCGATTTTCGCCCCGTCTTGGCCGCCTGAGCGGCGGTTTGGCCGATT
>NZ_JBDOQR010000018.1:0-74915 GCF_039839315.1 Phaeobacter sp. CAU 1743
AAGGATTGGGAAAAATCCATCGCCAGCGCGGCAGCTTGGGTCACAATCGCACACATCCGCCGCGTCACGCGGATGCTCGCAAGACAATGAATTCACTCGAAAAGTTTTGAATCAGACTCTGAGGCTCAGATCCGCTTCAAGGTCGATCTCGCCCGGATCGAGGCGATGCCCTCCATCGTTGCCGAAATGGTCAAACCTGCCGAAAAGATCGACTCGATCAAGATCCATCAGGTCGGGGGCATGGGCGTTGGCGCAGGCGGTGCAGGCTCCGTGGCCGCACAGGCGGGTGGCGGCGACAAGCCCGTCGTCAATCAGGCGCTCGATTCCATTATGGGCATGGCGGTTCAGATGCCTGCCCTGAAGAAGCTGGGCGAAGAACTGGGCCTGTCCATGGAGGATGGGGTGGCCGGGATCACCAGCGGCGCTTTGGGGGTGTCATCCGAACCTGCCAAAGAGACGGTGGAGGCCAAGGCATCGGCGGCAGAAGAAGCGGCTAATGAGGTGGAGACGCCGCTGGCCTAGATCGCCTGGTTGCACACATTGTATGAAAGGGCCGGATTTTTCCGGCCCTTTTTCGTGGGATCTAGCGTTTCTCGCGCGAGCCTTTCATCAACCGTCCGATGGTAAAGGAGGTGCGCGGGGCGTAGACGTAGTTGGTGCGTTCGTCCGGGGTCGGGCGCGAGCGCATGCGCGACAGGCCGAACAGGATCAGCCCGAAATGGCCAACCGCGATAAAGGCAAACAGCGCCTTGGGGCCGTAGCCGCTGATCAGTGCGGAGGATACATAAGGCGCAGCGATGGCGCCGAGCGCGTAAAAGAACATCAGCGCGGCAGAGAGTTCGACCCGCTCGTCTGATGTGGCAAAGTCGTTGGCATGGGCCGATGAGACCGAGAAGACCGGGAAGGCGGTGAAGCCAAACAGCCCTGCCATCATCATGGTTGCCTCGGTGCTTTGACCCGATATGAGGATCGTCAGGCCGCAAGACATAATGGCGGCTGCCGACAGCCAGATCAGCACCCAGCGGCGGTCATATTTGTCCGCAAGCCAGCCCACCGGGTATTGCGCGAGCGCGCCGCCCAGCACGAAGGCCGCAAGGAAAAAGGCGACCTGGTTCAGTTCCAACCCAACTTCGGTGCCGTAGATCGGCCCCACCATCCGGAACGAGGCAGCGCCGATCGCGGCGACGATGACGCCGACGACGGCCAAGGGCGAACAGCGCCAGGCCAGCCCGGGCCGCAGGCGCGGCGCGGCTGGGGTTGCGGGCTGGCTGTTGCGGGTCAGGGTCAGCGGCAAGAGCGCGGCGCAGCAGAGCAGGGCCAGAAGGTTGTAGGAGACGTAAGAGGCCGGCGGCAGTACCGCGATCATCATCTGCGCCGCAAGGGAGGCGATCAGGTCGGCCAGCCGGTAGGTGCCCATGGCCCGGCCACGGCTTTCGTTGGTGACCTTGGCGTTCATCCAGGCTTCGATCACCGTGTAACAACCAGCCACCGACAGCCCGGATGCGATGCGCATCGCGGCCCAGGCCAGCGGCGCTTCGGTGAGGGTGTGTCCGATCAGGCCCATCGCCCCGAGGGCGGTGCAGACGGCAAATGCGCGGGAATGGCCCACCGTGCCCATCAGCCGTGGGGCCCACCAGCAGCCGATGAAAAAGCCCAGAAAATGCGCAGACCCCAGTAGACCGATTTCTTGCTTGTCAAAGCCGAGCGTCAGGCCCGAGATCGCATCCAGCGGTCCGACGCCGCCAGCAGAGAGCTGCAACAGAATGACAGAAAGGAACAGGGCGGCAAAGGAAAGGATCAGGCGCATGGTGTTGCCGACTGTGCCAATGCGCGTGGGGATTGCTAGCCCTTTTCGTCAGATCATGTCGTATTCAGCTAACTTTTTTGATTTGCTTCCCGGCTTTTTCCATTGGGGGCGTGCCTCGGCTCTGGCCTTGGTCCTGCCCGGGGGAGGGAGTGGACGTGTCAGGGGCAACAGTTTCCGTCAAAGGGCCGCCCGGAGCCCGTTGTGTCAGCTGCCAACTGCGCGGGGGCAGGGCGCGGGCGCGCAGCCGGTCCAACTGCCAGATACGATTGCGGTACTGATGCGCGGGGCGCATGGTCCAGCGGCTTTCGATGCCCTGGGCGCCACCCGCGCCGGGCGTCAGCAATAGCGCCAGCGGCGCGTTTCCGTCCATCGCCAGAGGCCCGCCCGCCGCAGCTGCCATATGCAGGCGCCGGACCGGGGTGATGGCCGGGGGGGCGGGCAGGTCCGCGATGACAAGCGGGGTGGCGCCGCTACGCAGGGCTTCCTCCATGGTCCAGAGAACATCTTCGGATCGGGGGGCTGTCACCCAGAGAAACCGGGACGGATCCGCAAAATCCACCATGCCGTCGGGGTTCAGTTCTGCGGCGTCCCGGGGCGGAGAGATCCACAGCACTGGCCCGGCCATCGCCCCGGCCAGCCAAAGCGCGAAACTGTACCGGGCGCTGCCACAGGCTTCATGCGCTCGCCCGCGCTGCAGGGCGATATCCCCGAGCAGGGTGACGCTGGCCTTTCGCTGTCTTTGGCCAGGGGTGGAAGCAGAGGCTAGTCCGGTAGGCAGCTGTGGAGGGATGGGATGAATCGACATGGTTGTCAGATTACAGTGTTCTTTTTTTGTTCTCAATATTGTTTGGCGGGAGTGCAGCAGAAAGGGCAAGGCATGAAGGAGGGGGAATGGGGCAAAAGGCAAGCGACACGGGAGGGCCGTGTCGCTTGCCTTTTGCCGCTCAGGGCGGGTGATATCCGGCGGTGGGTCAGCTCTCGCGGGGGGCGACGGCGCCGCCCTCTTCGGCCCATTTGGTAAATCCGCCTTCCAGATGCATGACCGGGGACAGGCCCATCTCCATTGCCGCGCGTGCGCTCAGCGCCGAACGCCAGGCACTGGCGCAGTAAAACACATAGGTTTTGTCCTGGTTGAAGATGGGCTTGTGATAGGGGCTGTCAGGGTCGATCCAGAATTCAAGCATGCCGCGCGGGCAGGAGAACGCGCCGGGGATCATGCCCGAGCGCTGCAGCTCGCGAATATCGCGCAGATCGACAAAGACGTAAGACTCGTCCTGGGCTTTCTCTTTGGCGTCCTCCACGGACATGGTGTCAACCATGGCGTTGGCTTCGGCAAGCAAGGCCTTGATGCCTTTGGTGATGTTCTGTGGCATGGAGACTCTCCCTGATTAGATCCGCCGCAGGCTGTTCTATTTTCACACCCTCGGCAAGACCCTCGGATGCGGCAGGCAGCAGGAAAGCGCAGGGAGACATGACGACGCCCCGGCATTCGGAGGTGCCGGGGCGTCCAGAGAAGGGCGCAGGCCCTCTCTTCACTCAGTGCGGGTAGGCTAGCGTTACCATTTAACCGGACACAAGGCGCCGCCGCTTTCCATCCAAGCGTCCAGGCCGCCCTCCAGATGCCGGACCTCGGGAAGGCCCATTTCCAACGCAGCCTTGGCAGCCAAAGCCGATCGCCAGCCATTGTCGCAGTAAAAGACAAACAGCTTTTCTTCGTTAAAGACCTCCTTGTGGTAGGGGCTTTCCTTGTCGATCCAGAATTCCAGCATGCCACGCGGGCAGGAAAACGCGCCGGGGATCACGCCGGTGCGGTAAAGTTCGCGAATGTCGCGCAGATCCACGAATTGGGAGCGTGCCTGGCTTAGGAGCGCCTGGGCTTCATCGAGCGTCACGTGTTTCACCACGCTGTCCGCTTCGGCGATGAGTTCCTTGTAACTTTTCTTCAGTGGAAATGTCATGGGGTGCTCCTTCAATTCGGGTTATGTTTCAGGGTCTTGTTCCGGGTCCTTACGTGATTTTCGTTCGGGTCGGGCGGTACCTGTTCGCGTTAAGAGTGTGCCTTTTTTGGAGGCAGCAGGTAAAGCGATCAACGGCATAGGGTTGCACTCCTTTGGGTCAGGGGTAGTGTCTTTTGAAACGTTTGAGACAGGGATCGCGCGATATGAAAATGAACCCTCTGGGCCGCACCGGAATGACGGTATCCGAGCTGTGCCTTGGCACCATGACCTTTGGCACCCAAACCAGTGAGGCCGACGCACATACTCAGATCGAAATGGCGCTGGCGGCGGGCGTGAACTTTGTCGACACTGCCGAAATGTACCCGGTGAACCCGGTCAGCAAGGAAACCGTCGGCCACAGTGAAGCGATCATCGGCAACTGGAATGAAAAGACCGGACGCCGCAGTGATTACATCCTGGCCACCAAACACTCGGGCGAGGGGCTTGCCGTGGTGCGCGACGGAGAGGCGATCTCGTCAAAGACCATCGCGCCGACCATCGAAGGCTCGCTGAAGCGGCTGAAGACCGATTACATTGATCTCTACCAATTCCACTGGCCCAACCGGGGCAGCTACATGTTCCGCAAGAACTGGAGTTATGATCCCTCGGGCCAGAACCGGGAGGAAACCCTCGCCAATATGCTGGATTGCCTGGAGGCGCTGCAGGCTCAGGTGGACAAGGGCAATATCCGTGCCTTTGGTCTTTCCAACGAAAGCGCCTGGGGCACAGCCCAATGGCTGCGCTTGTCCGAGGAACAGGGCTATCCGCGGGTGGCTTCGATCCAGAACGAATATTCGCTCCTGTGCCGGATGTATGATACGGATCTGGCCGAACTCAGCGTCAACGAAGACGTGGGGCTGATGGCGTTTTCTCCGCTGGGAACCGGACTTCTGACCGGGAAATACCAGGGCGGTGCGGTGCCAGACGGATCTCGCAAGACTCTGAACCCAGAGCTGGGCGGGCGCCACTCGCCGCGGGTCTACGCCGCCGTTGATGCCTATCTGGAGATCGCAAAGCGCCACGGGCTGGATCCGGCGCATATGGCGCTGGCCTGGTGCCGCACGCGGCCCTTCATGGCCTCGGCCATTTTCGGGGCGACCACCGTTGCGCAGCTGGAGCATGCCCTGCAATCAGTCGATGTGACGCTGGATACGCTGGTGCTGGAGGAGATCGACGCGGCCCACCGCGCCCACCCGATGCCTTACTGATCGTTCACTACACGAAACAGAGTGCTCCCGCGCCCGCAGGTGCATCGGCTGATGCCGATACCCCTTGGCGGCCTTGGGCCAGGCTCGGCGCTTCCGCGCCGAGCCTGGCCCAAGGGGAACGGTACATGTTTCATGTGCCGGTGACGCGCGGGAGCGCCCCGCGATCCTTCAGCCCGGTTGTGTGACTAGGTCGGCCCGTTTTCCGCACCCTCAGTGGGTGGTGGGGCGGTGATCCTGCGCGGCGTGGTCCGCGGTGGAATAGGCCGTGGATTGCGTTTCGTTCCGCTCCTGGCGCAGATCCCGGGCCGAGCTGCCATGCGCCAGCCGGAAGGCGCGGGCAAAGCTCGATTGCGAGGTGAACCCCGTGGCCATGGCCACATCCATTAGCGGCAGATCGGTATCGGTCACCAGCCGCCGCGCCTCGGCCAGGCGCAATTGCAGGTAATGGTCCTGCGGCGTGGTATTAAGGCGCAAGCGGAATTGCTGCTGCAGGCTGCGCGGGCTGGTGCCGAGGCTTTCTGCAATGCGCGCAAGTGGCATTGGATCATCCAACGCCGCCTCCATCAGCGCATTCGCCTTGGCCGTCAGCGCGTTGTGCTTGTGTCCGCCAAGGCGGCTTTGCGGGCGGGCCATGCTGGCAGCCCCGTCATAAAGGAACAGACCAGCGACGCGGGCGGCAAATCCGGCGCCATGACGGGCGCTGATGATATGCAACATCATCTCGATTGCGGGGGTTGCGCCGCCCGAGGTCATCCGTCCGTCGGACACGGTAAAACGGTCGCTGCGGCAATCCACATCCGGGAAACGGGCCGAGAAATTCTCCAGATCCTCCCAATGGGTGGTTGCGGGGTGATCGTTCAGAAGGCCCGCTTCGGCCATCAGCCAGGGACCGCCGTCGATGCCTGCAATGGTGGCGCCGGTGCCCGCGATGCGGCGCAGCCCGGCCAGCAGGCTGGGGGTGGCGTGGCGCGCCAGCTGAAACCCGGCCACCACGATCATCAGCTCGCAGCCTTCAAGCCGGGACAGAGGCGTTGTCGGCACCGTCAGCCCGCTGGTCAGCATCGGTGGCTCATCCGTGGCGCTGATATAGTCCCAGTCAAAGGCACAGTGACCGGCCAGCCGGTTGGCCGCGCGCATCGGGTCGACCGCCGCCGCAAAGGACAGTGTGTTGCATTCGTCCAGCACCAGAACCGCGCATTTCAGCGGGCGATGCTCGGGTTGCAGGATGTTTTTCGCGGATTTCATCAAGTTGGATTCGCTTTGCGTAAACTGTTCCCCGGAAGGCTGAGGCACAGTAGAGGTCAACGCAAACAGGAATCTGGGGAGGAGCCTGGGGATAACCCACGGCAAAACCCTGTACATTGAGGGGAAAACGAAAACATGCCTCTGACCATGAACCGCGACGTCTTTATCACCTGCGCCGTGACCGGCTCTGGCGGCAGCCAGGACCGCAGCCCGCACGTGCCGCGCTCGCCCAAACAGATCGCCGACAGCGCCATCGCAGCGGCCAAGGCCGGCGCGGCAGTGGTCCACTGCCACGTGCGCGATCCCGAAACCGGCACTCCGAGCCGCGACTTGGGTCTTTACCGCGAAGTCACCGACCGCATCCGCGACAGCGACACCGATGTGGTGCTGAACCTGACCGCCGGCATGGGCGGCGACATCACCTTTGGCGACGTGGAAAACCCGCTGCCGGTCAAGGACGCGGGCACCGATATGATCGGCGCCAGTGAACGCATGGCGCATGTGGCCGAATGCCTGCCTGAGATCTGCACGCTCGATTGCGGCACCATGAACTTTGCCGAGGCCGATTACGTGATGACCAACACCCCCGGCATGCTGCGTGCCATGGGGCAGATGATGACCGATCTGGGCGTGAAGCCCGAGATCGAAGCCTTTGACACCGGCCACCTGTGGTTCGCCAAGGAACTGGTGAAAGAGGGCGTGCTGGACAGCCCGGCGCTGGTGCAGCTGTGCATGGGGGTGCCCTGGGGCGCGCCGAACGACCTCAACACCTTCATGGCGATGGTCAACAACGTGCCGGACGATTGGGACTGGTCTGCGTTTTCGCTGGGGCGTGATCAGATGGCCTATGTGGCGGCCTCGGTTCTGGCAGGCGGCAATGTGCGCGTCGGGCTTGAGGATAACCTCTGGCTGGAAAAGGGCGTTCTGGCCGAGAACTGGCAGCTGGTGGAACGCGCAGGCACCATCATCGAGAACATGGGCGCCCGGGTGATCGGCCCCGAGGAGGTGCGCAAGCAACTGGGTTTGACCAAACGGGCTCCGGTGGCGAAGTGATCTGCCGGGTTCTGACATCCATGGTCTTTTGCGGCGCGGCACTGTCTGCTGCCGCCGCAGAGGATGCCCCGCTCTGGGAGGGCTACTGGTCCCCCAATACGGCCTGGTGCGCCAGGGCCGGGGATGTCGGAGAGCAGACGCCTGACTGGTATGGGCGTGAAGGGTTATTCGGCCTGGAATGGAGCTGTGACATCGCGGAGATCCGCGAGACCGGCGTGGGCAACAGCTGGGCCCTGAAGCTGCAATGCCTTGATGCGGGATACGCGTACAGCGATGCGCAGATCTTTCTGGTGACACCGGATGATCGGCTGCAGATCATTGATGAAAACGGGTTCGCGGCCGATCTGGTGCGCTGCGCAGCTCCACAAGACTAAACTGATGGGATGGCGTGCACGGCGCGCCCTGTGAAAGCGTAGGCGTGGCCCGCGCAGAGGCACAGCCAAATGCAAATGGAAATGAGAACATGAAAACAGCAGCAATCATTGGCGGCGGCGTGATCGGCGGCGGCTGGGCCGCGCGGTTCCTTCTGAACGGCTGGAACGTACGGGTCTTTGATCCCGACCCCGAGGCGGAGCGCAAGATCACGGATGTGCTGGATAACGCCCGCCGGTCCTTGCCGGGGCTTGGCAATGTGGCCCTGCCTGCCGAAGGCGCGCTGTCTTTCCACCCCACCATTGCCGAGGCGGTTGCTGGCGCCAGCTGGGTGCAGGAAAGCGTGCCCGAACGGCTGGACCTGAAGCAGAAGGTCTATGGCGAACTTCAGCAGCATGTGGCGCGGGGCGCGGTGATCGGCTCCTCCACCTCTGGCTACAAGCCGTCGCAATTGCAGGAGGGGTTTGACAATGCGGCGCAGATCGTGGTCGCGCATCCCTTTAACCCGGTCTACCTGATGCCGCTGGTCGAAGTGGTCACCACCGAGGCCAATACGCCCGAGGTCATCGACAAGGCCAAGGCGATCATTACCGAAATCGGCATGTATCCCCTGCACCTGAAAAAGGAAATCGACGCCCATGTGGCGGACCGCTTCCTGGAGGCGGTCTGGCGCGAGGCGCTGTGGCTGGTCAAGGATGGCATCGCCACCACCGAAGAGATCGATAATGCGATCCGCTACGGCTTTGGGATCCGCTGGGCACAGATGGGCCTGTTCGAGACCTATCGCGTTGCGGGCGGCGAAGCGGGCATGAAGCACTTCCTGGCGCAGTTCGGCCCCTGCCTGACCTGGCCCTGGACCAAGCTGATGGATGTGCCGGAATACAACGACGAACTGGTCGATCTGATCGCGGGCCAGTCCGATGCGCAATCGGGCAAATACTCGATCCGTGAGTTGGAGCGGATCCGCGATGACAACCTTGTCGGCATGATGCGGGCGCTGGGTAATACAAACTGGGGCGCGGGTGCGCTTCAGAACGCCCATGACAAGGCGCGCGAAGGCGCCATGGGGCTGGCCAGCACCATGCAGGACGTCGCGGACCTGTCGCAGCCGGTTCTGACCCTGAACCGCACCGTTCCGTTGGATTGGACAGACTACAATGGTCACATGACCGAAAGCCGCTATCTGGACGCCTTTGCCCAGTCCACCGACCGGATGATGGAGATCATCGGCTGCGATGCCGACTATATCGCCTCGGGCGGCAGTTTCTTTACCGCTGAAACGCATATCCGTCACATCGACGAGGTGCATGCGGGCCATCCCATTCAGGTCAGGACGCGGGTGATCATGGCCGAGGGCAAGAAGATGCACCTGTGGCACGAAATGTACGAAGGCGACCGTCTGCTGGCGACTGGGGAGCACATGCTGCTGCATGTGGATCTGAAAACCCGCCGCTCGGCGCCGCCCGCGCCGCATCTGGCAGAGAACCTTGCGAAGTTCGCCGAGGCGCATGCCGCGCTGCCAACCCCCGACGGGCTGGGCCGCGCCATCGGCGCGCCGCGCTAGGGCGGCGGCGATGCGGGTTCTGATCACCGCCGGGGCCTCGGGTATTGGCCGCGCCATGGGCGAGGCCTTTGATGCCGCGGGGGCCGAGGTCTGGGTTACAGATCTCGACCCCGCAGCGCTGGAGGCGCTGCCGGATCACTGGCACTGCCACGCGGCGAATGCCGCGTCCGAGCCGGAGATGCGGGCGGTCTTCGACAAGATCGCCGACGCTGGTGGGCTCGATGTGCTCTGCGCCAATGCAGGCATCGCGGGGCCGACCGCGCTGGTCGAGGATATCGACCTTGAGGACTGGCGCTCTTGTGTCAGCGTCAATCTCGAAGGCGCTTTCCTTGCGGCCAAACATGCCACGCCGCTGATGAAATCGGCGGGGCGGGGGGCGATCGTGCTGACCTCCTCGACGGCGGGGATCTATGGCTATCCGAACCGGGCGCCCTATTCGGCGGCGAAATGGGCGGTGATCGGCCTGATGAAAACCCTCGCGATGGAATTGGGACCTTTTGGTATCCGCGCCAATGCGATCTGCCCCGGCGCTGTTGAAGGACCGCGCATGGAGGGCGTGCTGGAACGCGAAGCGGCGCTGAAGGGCATGAGCCGGGACGCTGTGTATGAGGGATATGCTTCGGGCACCTCGATGCGGTCCTGGGTGACAGCCGCGGATGTGGCCAATATGGCGGTGTTCCTAGGCTCGGATGCCGCGCGGCTGGTGTCGGGTCAGGTGATCGCAGTGGATGGTCATACCGAGAACCCGGACCCGAAAGTCTGAAGGTGGCTCTGCCTGCTGCCGCAGGCCGAGCCTGAAGCTGCGCCGGGGCGCAGCTGTGCCTAATCGCGGATACCGGTTTTCCAGGCCCGCAGCCGTTCGGGCAGCTGACGGGCGGTCAGATCCGCCTCGCGGATCAGTTGGTCGAAATGGTTGGTGAAGGTCTCGATCCGTTCGCGGTCGCGGAATGCCATGTAGTGGCTTCCGGCATAAAACACGCAGAGCAGCGGCCCGAAAATGGTCACAGGCGATGCGAACAGGCGTTTTGCATCAAAGAGATAGATCCGTAGCCGCGGGTAGAGTTGAGTGCAAAGCCGTTCGAAATGATCCAGCTGCTCAAGCCGGATATCCAGCGGCAGACCTTCGTAATAGCCGCAGGCATTGGCAAAGCTTTCCAACTCGTACAGCGGCATCGCGATTTCATAGTCGGATTGGGCTTGCCGCATCAGGGACAGGCGGTCTTCGGAGGCGCCGATGGCCTGATCGGCAGTGCGGCCTAGGTGCGGCGCATATTCCCATTCCAGCAGGGCGCGGGTTTTCAGCAGATCGGGCAGGGCGGCCGGCACATGGCGGATCTTGTAACCCGCTGCCTCCCGATGCCATTCGAAAATCCTTTCATCCACCAGGGCGCGTGGGGCCTCGGTGACGGACATGCTGGAGGCCAGCAGCTCTGCCGCGCTTTCGGGGCGGTCCGACAGGCTCAGCAGCCAATCCGCCGATACGCCAAGCGCCGAGGCGCAGGACCCCACCACATGCGCATTCGGCAGCCGGGCGCCGTCATCGGTGAGCAGCTGCGAAATGGTGGACCGGTCCACGCCGGTCTGGCGGGCCAGGGCGCTTTGGCTCATCCCGCGTTCACCAAGTGCCCGGTTCAGGCGTTCGCGGAATTGCTGCGCCCGAACCCGTTTGTCAATTTTAGTATCCATTGGTGATAAATATCACATGTGATGAAGTTTGTTAATTACATTCAGAATGTCGAACATCCGGTGCCGGGCCTAGTCTGAGCGTAGAAGCAGAGCAGGACGCGACCGACGGCAGCGCCTGCCAACTCCAGTCAGCACAGTGTAGGAGGTACTATGGAAACGCGCAGACGTTCTGTCGTGAAAGCGGTAATCTGGAATGTGATTGGCCTGACCGTGATGACGGTTGTGGGCATGCTTGCAACCGGATCGGCGACAGTCGGCGGGGCGATGGCCCTGGTGAACACGGGGCTCGGTTTCGTCACCTACCTGATCTATGAGCGGATCTGGGCCGGGATCGCCTGGGGGCGGGCGCATGTCTGAGGTGCGCGCACAAATGTCCGAGGCAATCGGCCAGGGGACGGAGGCGCCAATACTGCCCTCTGACCTGATGCCGCGCGGAGTTGAATGGGGCACGCTGGTGCTGATCCTGATCTGCTATTCCGCCTGGTTTGCGGTGATTTTCTGGCTTGCGGCCCTCAGCATGGCGCTGGCCGTGGTACTGGCGGGCGTGTTGATCGCCTTTCACTCTTCGCTGTGTCACGAGGCCTTGCACGGGCATCCGTTCCGCAACCGTCTGCTGAATGAGGTGCTGATGGCGCTGCCGCTCAACCTGGTGATCCCCTACGGCCGCTTTCGCGACACCCATCTGGCGCATCATCAGGATGAGCGGCTGACCGACCCGTTCGACGATCCCGAAAGCAACTTCATGTGCCCCGAGGTCTGGCGCGGGCTGGCGCCGTGGAAACGTTCGGTTCTGCGTATGAACAACACCCTGCTGGGGCGGATGCTGCTGGGGCCGCTGATCGGGCAGGTCTGTTTCATGGCGGGGGACTGGCAGCTCGTACGGCAGGGCGACAGGCGGGTGATTGCGGATTGGCTCCTGCACATTGCGGGTAGCGCGCTGGTGGTCTGGCTGGTGCTGCGTGCGCCGATGCCGGTCTGGGCCTATGCCATTGCCGCCTATCTGGGATTGGCACTGCTGAAGATCCGAACCTTTCTGGAACACCGAGCCCATGAAGAGGTCCGTGGCCGCACAGTGGTGATCGAGGATCGCGGGCCGCTGGCGCTGCTGTTCCTAAACAACAACCTGCATATCGTGCACCACATGCACCCGGGCGTGCCCTGGCACGCGCTGCCGCGGCTCTATCATCGGCACCGCGCGCTCTATCAGGCGGCCAACCGTGCCTATGTGTTCCCCTCCTACCGGCAGATTTTTCGCGACTATTTCCTGCGGGCCAAGGATCCGGTGCCGCATCCGCTCTGGCAAAAGGGGAAATAAGCGCTCATAAGCTGATCATGCTGACCTGGATTCCCGTTTCAATCGCCGCCGCGAGCTTTCAGACCGTACGCTTCATGCTGCAAAAGGTTCTGAGCAGTGTCACCCTGTCCCCGGGCGGGGCGACCTTTGCCCGCTTTGCCTATTCGGCGCCGATCATTCTGGCGGCACTGGCGGCTTATCTGATGGCAACAGGGCAGAGCCCGCCGCATCTAGGCCTCATGTTCTGGGTCTTTGCCACCATCGGCGGCACGGCGCAGATCCTCGCCACGGTCTGTGTGGTGGCCCTGTTCAAGCAGCGCAATTTCGCGGTTGGTATCACCTTCAAGAAGACCGAGGTTATCCAGACAGCGATTGTCGGCCTTGTGGTGCTGGGGGACGGGATCAGCCCCTGGGGCTGGGCAGCGATCCTGATCGGGCTCTCGGCTGTTCTCGTCTTGTCGAAAACTCCGGAAGTGAAGGGCGCCTGGTGGCAGCATCTGACCAACAAGGCCTCACTGCTGGGGCTTGGCTCTGGTGTGCTTTTCGCCTTTTCCGCCGTCAGCTATCGCGGGGCATCACTGCAACTCGGTGATCTGGACCCGGTCTTTCGTGCCGGTGTGACGCTGGCATCGGTTGTCTCCTTGCAGACGGCGCTGATGCTGATCTGGCTGGCGCTCAAGGAAAAGGGTGAGATTACCCGCGTCTGGCAGGCGCGCCGGGTTGCGGTCTGGGTTGGTCTGACCAGTATGGGCGGTTCGTTCTGCTGGTTCTGGGCCTTCACCTTGCAAAACGCTGCCTACGTTAAGGCGCTGGGACAGATCGAACTGGTGCTGTCGCTGCTGGCCTCGGTCCTGTTCTTCCGGGAGAAAATCACCGTCCGCGAAATCACCGGCATGGGACTGCTGATCCTGTCGATCCTCGCGTTGGTGCTGGCGATCTGACCTTCCGCCGTCACGGAGGGGTGAGCAGGTTCAGAAGCTTTCCGGCATCGGATAGCCCTTCAGCCGCAGGAACAGGCTGGTTTCATCGTCGTTGCGGAAATAGGGTACGCTGTCCGGCGGATTGGTGTCGCGGATGCGGCCAGTCACCTCGGCTAGAACCACTTCGGTGATAAAGGGCAAATCGAAGGTACGAACCTCGCTGAGCGGGATCCACTGCAGATGCGACAGCTCGTCCGAGGCCTGTGAGAAATCATCGAGATCGCCGACAATGGCATCGGCATCGATCAGAAAGAACCGCGCATCAAACCGGCGGGGGCGGCCCGGCGGCGTCAGTGCCCGGAACACGAATTGCAATGCCCGCGCCGAAGGCAGATGGCCGCTTTGCGCAAAGGCCTGCCAATCTTCGGGAACCGGATCGCTCCAGTCCCCCGGCGTACCCAGCAAGAGCCCGGTTTCCTCCCACAGCTCGCGGATCGCGGCAATGGCCAGTGCGTGGTGCAGATCGTGCGGCGCCTGTTCGGACAGGCGGTCGCGGCAGACTGCGGGCAGAGGATCGGCCAGCGGCACGGAACTGTCTGCCAGATCCACCGCGCCGCCGGGAAAGACGAACTTGTTCGGCATGAAGGCAGCCTTGGCGCCACGCTGGCCCATCAGGACCTGCGGGTCATCGGCCATCCGATCACGTACGGCGATCACCGTCGCCGCGTTGCGGATTGCCGTTTTGTCCTGACTTGTTACGCCCTGAACCTCTGCGCTGCTCATCTGCCTCTCCCCTTTGTTTCCAAAGGGTTCAGGTTCTGTCTTCGAACCCGTGCATCCGCCGCGCCCATTGATAGGCGACGACAACCCCCTTCAGTCTGGGGAGAAGATACAGCGACGAAGCCAGACAGCCAATCGAGAAAACTGTAAACGTTACGAGAGGTGCCGGCCGCCAGGCGAAATAAACCACATGCAACAGCGGCGCCATCAGATGGCCTACCACCAGAATGGTCAGATACGCGGGGCCGTCATCGGCGCGGTGGCCGGACAGATCGAGGCCGCAGTTGCTGCAGCTGTCGTTCACCTTGAGGTAGGAATGCAGCAGTTTGCCTTTGCCGCATTCGGGGCATTTCTGACGCCAGCCTTTCAGCAGGGCAGGCATCGTCTCGCGTTCGGTATCGGTGTCGGGGGCCATCACGGCTTGGGACTCAGTCATGAAATATCCTGTGTTGCAAACGCATGTTTGCGCGCTTCTTGCCCGAGGAAAAGGGGGGCGCACAAGGTCTGCGGCTGGATGCCGCAAAAATAGCAGGCAAAAGTAAATCACATTTTGCGACGGAAAGATCGGGCTGCGGCGTTTCTTCTATGCATCGGGCAGCACAGGGCTGCTACCAATCAAAGGGAAGATGACATGAAACATACGCAGTTCATCGCCGCTATCGTTGCAGTTGCCGGCCTGGCCGGAGCTACGGCTGCTCTTGCTCAATCGGGTCCCGGCCATCACGGCCCCAAAGTGTCGTTCGAGGAACTGGATGCCGATGGCAATGGCGCGGTATCGCCCGAGGAAATGACCGCCCACCGTGCGGCCCGTTTCGCGCAGGTTGATGCGAATGGTGACGGCAAACTGTCGATCGAGGAAATGCAGGCCGAAGGCGCGCGGCGCGCAGCCCAGCGTGCGGCGCGGATGATGGAACGGTTCGACAGCGATGGCGATGGCGCGCTCAGCCAGGATGAGTTGCCTGATCACTCCAAGCGTGGTGATATGTTCTCTCGGATGGACAAGGACGGCAATGGTGCTGTGTCAAAGGAGGAGTTTGACCAGGCCCGGATGAACCGTGGTGGTATGCATCATGGCGGCAAGGGCGGCAAGAATTGCGGTCAGAAACAGGGTATGGGGCAGAACTGATCCTTCAGGCGTGCTGCAAAGAATGGATACATCAGCGGGCAGGGCTTCCTTGGAAGGCCTGCCCAAGGTGAGCGCGTCGCCGGATGACGAGGTGCTGCTGGAGCTCTTTGCCCAGGGCGATCAGCGCGCGGCAGCCCTGCTGACCGAGCGGCTTGGCCCCCGTGCATTCGGGGTGGCCATGCGGGTTCTGGGCAACCGGGCCGAAGCAGAGGATGTGACACAGGAGGCGATGATGCGCCTGTGGCGGATCGCTCCGGAGTGGCGGCGCGGAGAGGCGAAGATCTCAACCTGGCTCTACCGGGTGGTGATGAACCTCTGTATCGATCTGAAACGCCGTCAGCGCGGCGGTCATCTGGATCTGGACGCGGTGCCCGACCCGCCGGATCCGGCGCAAAGCGCGCCCGAGGCGATGCAGGACGGTGCCCGCCATGATGCGCTGCAGGAGGCGCTGATGCAATTGCCCGAGCGGCAGCGTCAGGCAGTGATCCTGCGCCATCTGGAAGAGCTGGCAAATCCGGAGATCGCTGGAATTATGGATATTAGCGTTGAGGCGGTCGAAAGTTTGACTGCCCGGGGCAAGAGGGCGCTGGCGGCACTGCTTGCCGGGCGCCGGGAAGAGTTGGGGTATCACGATGGCTGACACCGAAAAAGATATCGACCTGCTGGAGGCGCTGTTCGAAGAGGCGCGGCGGGACCAGCCGACATTGCCGGATGACCTGAGTGCGCGCATTCTTGCGGATGCAGCGGATGTTCAGGCCCGGCAGGCGGCGGCTTTGGCCGTGCCCCCCGCGCAAAACCCGGCCGCGACATTTGCCGAATCCGCAATCGGGATGTGGCGCCAGTTTCGCGCTGCGGTTGGCGGATGGCCGGCCATGGGTGGCATGGCGGCCGCCTGCGCTGTCGGGCTGTGGATCGGACTGGCGCCGCCGTCTTTCCTACCGGACCCGGCCGAGTTCACGCAGCTGTCCGTGGATACGACAGCACTGCCATACGATAGTTACGACCTGGCTGTGATGCTGGGTGAGGAGACAGAATGAGCACTGACGGACATACCCCGAACTCTACCGGAGGCGGCGCGGGTGAACCCCGGACCGGAATGCGGCTCTGGCTGAAGGTGCTTCTGGCCGTGTCTCTGGCGGCCAACCTTGCGGTGGCAGGGCTGGCAATCGGGGCGTTCATGCGCTGGCATGACGGATCGCATCCGGGCAAGCGTCCGCCCTCGGTCGGGTCGATGATCTTCCGCGACCTGGACCGGGAGACCCGGACAGAACTGCACCGTCGCGCCGAAGGGGATCATGGCAGCTATGGGGCCCGCCGCCGCGCCGAGGGCGAGGCGGTCATCGCGATCTTGCGGGGGGATCCCTTTGATGCCGGGCAGTTGGCCAGGGTCCTGGAGCAGCAGGCCGACAACCGGCGGGCCTTTCAGATCTCGGTGCAGCGGGCCTGGATCGCCCAGGTGGAGGCCATGACTGCAGATGAACGCGCCCGCTATGCCGAGCGGATGCGGGAGATGCTGCGCCGACATGCGGAATGGCACAAGGCACATAGGTCCGGAAAACCCTGATATTGCTGCGCAACGTAGGCAGTTCCGGAAACTAATAGCAGCGATGAGGAGCGCTCAGGCGACTGCTGTGTCGGGCCGTGACAGGGTGACCTGGTTGCGGCCTGAGTTCTTGGCGCCATAGAGCGCCTGATCTGCCTTGGCGATCAGAGAGGTGACATTTGTCATCTCCTTCTCAGCACCATCGCCAATGACCGCGCCGATGCTGATCGTCACCGCGATCGGTTCATCAATTTCTGGCACATCAAAGGGAGTGCTGTTGATCGCGTTGCACAGGGCAACGGCTGCCTCGCTCGCTTCCTGTTCATTGGCGCCGGGCAGGACGATCATGAATTCCTCGCCGCCAACCCGCGCCAGCAGGTCCACCGGGCGCAGGTGGCTTTGCAGCCGACGGGAGGCTTCGATCAGAACCGCGTCGCCGGCTGGGTGGCCATAGCGGTCGTTGATCTGCTTGAAGTGGTCAAGGTCGGCCAGCATCAGGGCGAATTTATCGCCGCTTTCGGCGGCGCTGCGGGCGGTGCGGTCCAGAAATGGTTTGGCATAGCGGCGGTTGAAAAGCCCGGTCATCGGATCTTCGACAGCGGCGCGCAGCCCGTTGCGGACGCTGTCGCGCAGCAGGTCGTGGCGGTGCTTGTATTGCAGCTGCGTGCCAAGACGCAGCGCCAGTTCCTCGACGTTGAACCCGTTTTGCAGCACATCATGGGCGCCGCGGTCCAGCGCTTCGGCGGCGATATGCGCATCGGCCGGATTGGGCACTGCGATGACCACCGACTGACGGGTGGTGGCACGGGCCCTCAGATCGGCCAGAAGCCGCAGGCCGACGCCCGACGACATTTCGTTCAGCTCGATAATGAAAACATCGGCGACGGGATCGCTCATCAACGGCTGGATGTCACCGATCTGATGGGTGCGGATGTCATGCGGCACGTAGTGGGACAGACGGTCCTGCCAGTTCCGCGCGGTCTGGATATCCTCGGCCACCAGCGCCACCGTTGCCTTGATGTTGTGGGGGGAGCGGCTACGGTCGGTCAGGGGCAGGACAAAGCCATGCGAGGCATCGCGCTGGAGGTTCAGTTCTTCATTGGCGCTGCGGGTGCGCAGCAGGCTGCGGATCCGGGCCTGCAGGATCACATCGTCCAGCGGTTGCGGCAGCACGTCGTCGATCCCTGCCGAAAGCGCCTCAAGCCGCCGCATGGGGTTATCCGTGCGGCTGACGGCGATCACCGGCACATCCGCCAGGCTGTCGTCGCGGGTCAGTTCCCGTTTCACATCTGCGGCGCTGCCATCGGGCAGGGAGTTGGCGGTCAGAACCAGATCGGGGCGGCAGCCACGGGCAATTTCCAGCACACCGGAGACCTGTGTCGCCAGCACGACATCATAATAAGCGGCAGCAAGCTGCACCTTCATCATGATGCGGTTGGTTGATACACCGTCTATGACCAGAATGGTTCCCTGCACGCGCAATCCTTTCGAGGCATGCGTTTCGATGACTAGAAGTTTTCACCTCTGCTGGTTAATAAACCCTTTCATATTTTCATTAAAATGGCCGCAAAGTGTCAGGAAGGTGCCGACATGCAGTTTTCCGCCGATCAAGCTGAAACCATTGCCTTGCAGGCCCTTGCCTGGCTGTCCGGAAATGACGAATTATTTCCGGTGTTTATGGGCGCAACCGGGGCCAGCGAGGATGATCTGCGCAGTCGCGCCACCGATCCGGAATTTTTGGGCTCGGTGCTCGATTTCTTAACGATGGACGATTCCTGGGTGATGGAATTCTGTGACAGTCTGGGCCTCAGCTATGAGACGCCAATGCACGCGCGGATGGCGCTTCCGGGTGGTGCGCAGGTTCACTGGACCTGATATGCAGTGCTCTGACCCTATTCTGATCAGGACCTTGTGATGCCGGTAGATGCTTTTCTGTTCGACAAGGACGGAACCCTTTTTGATTTTGCTGCCACCTGGAACAGCTGGGCGGCCGGGGTGCTGAAAAGCCTCGCGCGCGGGGATGTGGCCCTCGCAGGCGTCATGGCCGATACGCTGCGGTTCGATCTGGAGCGGGAGTGTTTCCATCCGGACAGTTTCGTGATCGCGGGCACCAACGGTGAGGTGGCGGCGGCCCTGGCGCCCCATGTGCCGCACATGAGCGAGGCCGAGCTGGAGCGGTTTCTGGCCGAAGGCGCAGCCAATGCGGCGCTAGCCGAGGCCGTGCCGCTTGCCGATTTCCTGGACGGGCTGCTGGCGCGGGGCAAGGTGCTGGGGGTGATGACCAATGATGCCGAAGTGTCGGCGCTGAGCCAGCTTGAGCGGGCAGGGGTTCTGGACCGCTTCACCTTTGTCGCCGGGTTCGACAGCGGCCATGGTGCCAAACCGGATGCCGCGCCGCTCTTGGCATTCTGCAAAGCCTGCGGCGTCGCCCCAGAACGGACCGCGATGGTTGGCGACAGCCTGCATGACCTGCAGGCGGGGGCGGCGGCGGGCATGCGCCGTCTTGGGGTGCTCACCGGAATGGCCAGCCATCAGGATCTGGCGCCTCACGCCGATGCGGTCTTGCCGGACATTGGCCATATTCCCGAATGGCTCGACCGCGCGGGCCAGCCAGCGGCGCAATAACCTGCGATCCTGACGTGATGTTGCTGTGCGGATCTGTCCGCGCAGCCAAAAATTTGGGCTGAACTGTTCACTTGTGTCCAGAAAATGCCTCCATGCACCCCGGGGAGTGAAAAAACGACAGCGGATGTCGTGAACGGAAAGGTTGCAGGCCTCGTTCTCGGGCCAGTTGAACGGCGCAAGAAAACACAGACGCTTCAACAGGACGGAGGTCATCATGGCACGAGCAACAGCGGGACGCAGGCGCGGCGGCGGCAGAGCAGGCGCGGCGGCCCGGCGCGGAGACGCGGCACTGGCGCAGATGCCTTGGTCGATCCCGGTGAACATTGACCGTCCCATTGAACCGCTTAGCCCGGAAGGTGTTGAAGCCATCCACGATGGCGCCATGCGCATCCTCGAAGAGATCGGTATCGTCTTCCTCAACCCCGAGGCGTTGGAGATTTTCAAAGAAGCAGGCTGCCGTGTAGAAGGCGATCTGGTGCGGATGGACCGCGAGTTCGTGATGGAGATGGTGGGCAAGGCGCCGGACAGCTTTGACATCACCCCGCGCAATCCAGAGCGCAGGATCCCGATTGGCGGCAATCATATCCTGTTCGGTAATGTTTCCTCCCCGCCCAACTACTGGGACATGGAGCTGAACAAGAAAGTCGCGGGCACGCAGGAGCAGTGCCGGAACCTTCTGAAGCTGACGCAGTATTTCAACTGCATCCATTTCGCCGGTGGATATCCGGTGGAGCCCGTGGATATCCATGCCTCTGTGCGCCACCTTGATGTGCTTTATGACAAGCTGACGCTGACCGACAAGGTGATGCACGCTTACTCGCTGGGCAAGGAGCGGGTTGAGGACGTGATGGAAATGGTGCGGATCGCCGGGGGGCTCAGCCATGAAGAGTTCGAGTCCCGCCCGCATATGTACACCAACATCAACTCGACCTCGCCGCTGAAGCATGACTTCCCGATGATCGACGGCTGTCTGCGGTTGGTCCGCAAGGGGCAGGCGGTGGTTGTGACGCCCTTTACCCTGGCCGGGGCGATGGCGCCTGTCACCATGTCGGGTGCAGTGGCGCAATCGCTGGCGGAATCGCTTTGTGCCATTGCGCTGTTCCAATATGTGCGGCCCGGCACCCCCTGTGCGATTGGCACCTTCACGTCAAATGTGGACATGAAATCCGGTGCTCCCGCCTTTGGCACGCCGGAATACATGCGCGCCACCCAGATGACCGGCCAGATGGCGCGCTACTATGGCTTGCCGATGCGCTCTTCCGGGGTCTGCGCGGCCAATGTGCCGGATGGGCAGGCCATGTGGGAGACGTCGAATTCCCTCTGGGCGGCGGTGCAGTCGGGCACCAATATGGTCTACCACGCCGCTGGCTGGCTGGAGGGCGGTCTGATCGCCAGCCCGGAAAAGTTCATCATGGATTGCGAGGTGCTGCAGCAGATCCAGCGCTACTTGCAGCCGCAGATCTGCGCCACCGGCCCCGAGGAGATTGCTCTGGATGCCATCCGGGAGGTCGGCAACGACGGGCACTTCTTTGGCCTGAAACACACGCAGGACCGCTATACGGATGCATTCTATCAGCCGTTCCTCAGCGACTGGCGCAACTATGAAGCCTGGGAGGCGGCAGGTGCAGTCTGGACGCCGGAGCGGGCGCATAAGATCTATAAGGACATTTTGGCCGAGTTCGAGGCGCCGCCGATGGACGAAGCGATCCGCGAGGAGCTGGGCGATTTCGTGGCCCGTCGCAAGGCCGAAGGCGGCGCACCCACAGATTTCTAACCAAAATCGGCGACAGGGAGTCATAAGGGAAACGCCAAGCGTGGGGTCAAAATGACCCGTGGCCCTCTGATTCCCTGTCATTTTGTCCAAATGGCCAGAAAGTTTGCATGCGCAGATTTTCTGATTGCTGCTGTCTGCCCGGATTGTGAGCCGCGGGTCTGACGCAGAGCAGGGCGGTCTCAGTTTTGATGACCGCGATAGCTTGTGTTTTCCTTGCAGTGTTCGTGGCTTACGCAGACTCTCTTGGCAGAGTCCCGTGTCGGAATAGTGAAAACCTGGGATGGTTTTCCGGCTGGTTTCCTGAGGTATTTGGCCGAATTTCGTGCGCTTTCAGGGCCGCGTTGGCTAAAACCACCGACGTTAATCTAAGAGAAAATTAGGGAAGTATCTCTAACCTTGCATGTAAATGAGCGTCACTAAAGGACCAGTCTACTATGCCTACGTCTCTCTACCGATTGCCGGCCCGTATCTATGCGCTGGCAGGATTGGGGGTCGCCCTTGCCGCCGCTTTGACCTTTGTGCTCCTGACCCGCGCTGTCGACAATGCCTACGAGATGCGGGAAAAAGAACTCGACAGCCTGACCGATGCCATGGTCAGCGTGCTGGCCGATCTGGAGGCGCAGGTACAAGCAGGTTCCCTGACCCCGGAAGAGGCCCAGGAACGCGGGATCGCCGCGGTTGAGACGCCGCGCTTTGGCACGGCGGGATATTTCTTTGCGCTGAACCGGCAGAATTACATGGTCGCCCATCCGGTCGCCAAGCAGCTGATCGGCAAGGATCAGACCATGTTCGAAGACGTCAATGGCGTCCTTGTGTTTCAGGAATTCCAGAAGATCGCGGATTCGACGGGCCACGGTCCGCTCATTTTCCACTTCAACAAGCCTGACTCGGACATCCCTGAGGCAAAGATGGGCTATGTGAAGCTGTTCGAGCCCTGGGGCTGGATCGTCGGTACTGGCGCCTATGTAGCCGATATCGAGGCGGATGTTGCCGCCATGCGCAATTCTGCCCTGATCGCGTTGGTGATCGGACTGGCAGCCATGGGGGTTGCAGCTTTCTTCCTGGCGCGCAGCGTGATCAAGCCGGTTGAACGGATCAAAGACCGTATGCAGTCCATGGCCGAGGGGGACACCAGTGCCGAGATTCCGGGATTGGCGAGCCACAGCGAGATAGGCGATATGGCGCGCACGCTGGACGTGTTCCGTACCTCTCTGATCCGCCAGAAAGAACTGGAAGCAGAACAGAAAGAGCGCGACCAGGCTCAGGCTCAGGTGGTACAGACTTTGACCAGCCGCCTGTCGGTTCTCGCGAATGGCGATCTGACCGTGCGTATCGACAGCGCCTTCCCCGAGGACTACGAACAGCTGCGTATCGACTTCAACCGGACGGTCGAAAACCTCAGCGATACGGTGTCGAAAGTGGTGGAATCCGCTTCCAGCATTCGCAACGGCGCGGCTGAGATCAGCCAGTCCTCGGACGATCTATCGCACCGCACCGAAAGCCAGGCCGCAACGCTCGAAGAAACCGCTGCTGCGCTGGATGAGTTGACAGCATCCGTCAAATCCGCTGCCGAAGGCGCACGTAGCGTCGAAAACATCATGGATGAGGCCAAGCAGGAAGCCGAAAACAGCGGCGTCGTGGTGCAAAGCGCGGTCTCGGCGATGACCGAGATCGAGCAATCCTCGACCCATATCGCCCAGATCATCAGTGTCATCGACGACATCGCCTTCCAGACCAATCTCCTGGCGCTCAACGCCGGCGTCGAAGCCGCCCGTGCAGGCGAAGCAGGCCGTGGTTTTGCCGTGGTTGCCTCCGAAGTGCGCGCCCTGGCGCAGCGGTCCTCGGATGCGGCGATGGAGATCAAGACCCTGATCGGCGACAGCTCGAAACAGGTGGAACGTGGCGTGGATCTTGTCGGCAAGGCCGGGGAGGCGCTGCAGAATATTGTGCAACGGGTCAACCACATCTCGAAACTGGTGACCGATATCGCCGAGGGCGCGGCCGAGCAATCGACCGGTCTGGGTGAAATCAACACCGGTGTGGTGCAGCTGGATCAGGTGACCCAGCAAAACGCCGCCATGGTGGAAGAGGCCACCGCTGCGGGTCACATGCTGAACAGCGACGCCACTAAGCTGGCCGAACTGGTCGCACACTTCAAGATCACGGGCGGCAGCAATATCACCGCAATGCCGCAGCCTTCGGCACCCATCGCACCGACGGCTCATGGCGAAGATGATTGGGATCTGGACGAGATCACTCCGACCCCTGTCGCCGCAACGGACGGAAACGCCGCCATCGACAAGTGGCAGGACTTCTAAGGGATCGCGATCCCTGTCTCTGAGCGGGAGATCCGTGCCTTTATAAACTGGTTTTCCCGCTCACGTGGCGCGCAAGGCTCAGAACAATGACTAAAGAAAACGCCCGGCAGGATCTGCCGGGCGTTCTTGTATTGCTGTGCCTTTGAGCGGGGACGGACGCCCCCGCTGTTCCGGACCTTAGCCGATGATCGCGTTCAGCGTTGCGCTGGGGCGCATCACGGCTGCTTTTTTCGCCGCCTCGGGGTGGTAGTAGCCGCCGATGTCCGCCGGGGTGCCCTGGGCAGCAGCGAATTCAGCCAGGATCTGCTCTTCCTTGGAGGCCAGAGCTTCGGCGATCGGCTTGAATTCGGCTGCCAGATCCGCATCCTCGGTCTGCGCGGCCAGGGCTTCGGCCCAGTAGCGTGCGAACCAGTAGTGGCTGTCGCGGTTGTCCGGTTCACCCACTTTGCGCGAAGGCGACTTGTTGTTGTCCAGAATGCCCTGGGTCGCTACTTCGGCTGCGCTGCCCAGGACGCCGGCTTTGGCGTTGCCTTTGGCATCGGCAAGGAAGTTCAGCGACTCGCCCAATGCGCAGAATTCACCCATCGAATCCCAGCGCAGGTGGCTTTCTTCGACCAGCTGCTGCACGTGTTTCGGAGCCGAACCACCGGCGCCGGTTTCGAACAACCCGCCGCCGTTCATCAGCTTCACGATCGACAGCATCTTGGCCGAGGTGCCCAGTTCCAGGATCGGGAACAGGTCGGTCAGGTAGTCGCGCAGCACGTTGCCGGTGATGGCGATGCTGTCCTTGCCTGCGGTGATGGTGTCCAGCGACTGGCGGGTCGCTTCGCGCGGGGCCATGATCATGAACTTGTCGGCCACGCCAGCAGCGTCCAGCGCCGGTTTGACGTATTTGATCAGCTCGGCGTCATGGGCGCGGTTTGCGTCCAGCCAGAAGATCGCTTCCGAGCCGGTCAGGCGCTGACGGTCCATCGCCAGTTGGATCCAGTTCTCGATCGGTGCCTTGTTGACGGTGCATGCGCGCCAGATGTCACCGGCCTCCACGTCGTGGCTGTGCAGGGTTTCGCCATTGGCCAGCACGATGCGGATGGTGCCGTCTGCCGGGGCTTCAAAGGTAGTGGGGTGGCTGCCGTATTCTTCGGCTTTCTGCGCCATCAGGCCGACGTTGGCGACAGAACCCGCCTTGGTCACGTCGAGCGCGCCGTTTTCTTTGAAGTAGTTGATCGTCTCATCATAGACGGTCGCATAGCAGTTGTCGGGGATCACGCAGTTGGTGTCGCCCTTGTTGCCTGCTTCGTCCCAGCCTTTGCCGCCAGCACGGATGACCGCAGGCATGGAGGCGTCGATGATCACATCCGACGGCACGTGCAGGTTGGTGATGCCCTTGTCGCTGTCGACCATGTACATGGAAGGACGGTCGAGCGCTGCGATCTCGGATTTGATCTCAGCCGCGTTGGGCAGCGTGTCGATGGCGGCCAGAACAGCGCCCAGACCCGAGTTCGGCGAACCACCGGCAGCTGCGATCGCCGCGCCGTGCTTGTCCCAGACCGGACCCAGCCAGGCTTTGACAGCGTGGCCAAAGATGATCGGGTCCGAGACCTTCATCATGGTCGCCTTCATGTGCAGCGAGAACATGGTGCCGTCGGCCTTGGTGTCCTCAATGGCATCGGCCAGGAAGGAGGACAGTGCCTTGGCGGACATGAAGGTCGCGTCGGTCACGGTGCCTTCGCCCAGCGCCCAGCCGTCTTTCAGCACGGTGACAGAGCCGTCCTTGGCGACGAATTCGATTTTCGCGTCACCGGCCTGTGCGGCGGTGATGGTCGCGGATTTTTCGTTCGCGTAGAAATCGTTGCCCGGCATCGAGGAGACTTTGGTCTTGCTGTCTGCCGACCATGTGCCCATCGAATGCGGGTTGTTCTGGGCGTAGTTCTTCACCGCCTTGGCCGAACGACGGTCCGAGTTGCCTTCACGCAGGACCGGGTTCACGGCAGAGCCTTTGAGGGTATCGTAACGCGAACGGATCGCCTTTTCGGCGTCACTCTGCGGGTCTTCGGGGTAGTTCGGGATGTCATAGCCCTGCGCCTGCAGTTCGGCGATGGCAGCGGTCAGCTGCGGCACCGAAGCAGAGATGTTCGGCAGCTTGATGACATTGGCGTCGGGGGTTTTGACCAGCTCACCGAGGGCCGCCAGATCGTCGCTCTGGCGCTGCTCTTCGCTCAGACCTTCGGGGAAGGTCGCGATGATGCGGCCGGCCAGCGAGATATCCTTGGTTCCGACAGAGACACCAGCAGCCGAGGCGAACTTGCGGATGATCGGCAGGAAGGACGCCGAGGCCAGCTCGGGCGCTTCGTCTACGATGGTATACAAAATGTCGGGGTTTGAATTTTCTGTCATATTCCACAACCTTTCAGCGATATCGGAAGCTTTGTTGACTTTGGGCGGCGGCGCTTCACCTCCCGGGTTTTGGTGATGTCCCGGGCGCGTTGCCGTACATATCGCCCCCCGTGTAAAACACGCGGCGCCGGGGCGCAATTGCCAGCTTGGATTTTCAAGGGCGCAGTTTGACGCGGGGTCGCGAATTCCCGCGGATATTGGGCTGAAACGCCCGAATGCGAGGCATTTTTCCAGTGTTCGGACGCCGGTCTGCACCAATCGTAGTGCGGAGGTTGTCGTTGGCCTGCCTTAGAATCGCGGACTTGGCCGTGCAGGCGGCAGGGCTGCAAAGCCGCGTTGACCCTGTCGGTCGGCTCTGCCACCTATGACAGTGAACACTGCCCCGGTCCGGAGACCTCAATGCCGTCCATTCGTTTCCTGCACACCTCTGATTTGCACTTAGGCAAACGGTTTGGGCGGTTCGCAGAGGAAACGCGGATGGCATTGCTGCAGGCGCGGCAGGAGATTCTGGCCCGGCTGGCAAAGCTGGCGCAGGCACATGACGCCACGCATGTGCTGATTGCCGGAGACATGTTCGACACCGAAACACCATCGGAGCGGGTGCAGCGGCAGGCCCTTGCGGCCATGGCGGCGGCGCCGGAGCTGCAATGGTGGATCATACCGGGCAACCACGACAGCGGCGCGGCAGAACCGCTATGGGCGTCGCTGCGCAGTCATTTGCCGGAAAATGTGCATCTGCTGATGACGGCCGAGCCTGTGCAGATGGCGCCCGGGGTCATGTTGCTGCCCGCGCCCTGTAGCCATCGGTTTCCGGGGCAGGACCTGACCGCCTGGATGGACGAATGTGAAACCGGGGAAAACGCGCTGCGGATCGGTCTGGCCCATGGCGGGGTGCTGGAATTTGGCAGCAGTGCGGCAGGCGGCGGCGACAGCGCCGAGACGATCTCGCCCCAGCGGGCGCAGGCGGCGCGGCTGGATTATCTGGCGCTTGGCGACTGGCATGGCCGGTTCGAGGTTAATCCGCGCACGCAGTACAGCGGCAGCCCCGAACCGGACCGGTTCAAACACGCTGGGCGTGGCCAGTGCCTGCTGGTCGAGCTTGCAGGTGCTGGGCAAGCGCCGCTGGTGCAGCCCATTGAAACCGGTCAGTACCATTGGCAGGAGGTGGCGCTGGACCTGACGCCTGAAACAGATCCAGAGGCGGCGATCACGGGCCTGTTGCCGCCGGAGCGGGCCGACTGGCGGTATCATCTCATGTTGATGCGGGCGTCGGGCTGGGTGACGCCGCCGCAGCGACTGGCGCTGGAACAGGCGGTGGCGCGCTATGCGCCGGAGTTCTGCCACCTGGAGCTGGATCTGTCTGCAGTGGGCACCGAACATCAGGCCGGGGATCTGGATCTTATCGCCCGGGGCGGCGCGCTGCGGGTTGCCGCGCAAGAGCTGATGCAGGCCGCCGAGGATCCGGCCCTTGCCGAACAGGACCGCAAGGTGGCCAGCGCAGCGCTCAACCGGCTTTTTGCTTATACGCAGGATGATGGCGACGGGGGAGAGCGCGCATGAAACTCTGCTCCATCCGGCTGGAGAACCTGCGCCGTTTTACCGATCCGGTGGAAATCACCGGTATCGGGCCGGGGCTGAACGTCCTGGCAGCCCCGAACGAACAAGGCAAATCCACTATCTTTGATGCGCTTCACGCGCTGTTTTTCAAGGACGCTAAGGCTTGGGACAAGGAAATCCGCGGGCTGGTGCCGCATGCGGGCGGCGATCCCCGGGTCGAAGTCGAAGTGGACCATGAAGGCGCTCGCTATCGCATCGCCAAACAGTTCTTCAAGACCTCTGGAAAAGGCGAGGTGCGGATCTGGCGCGAGGGGACGCTGCTGCATCAGGCCGACGCGGCAGAGGCCTGGCTGAAGGCGCTGATCAAACCGCCCAAGGAGGATGGCCCGTCGGGACTGTTGTGGGTGCGGCAGGGGTTGACCTCGTTCGAGGATGCCAAGGAAACGCTATCCGCGCGGCGGGATCTTTTGTCCTCGGTCGCGGGTGAGGTCGAGATGGTGACCGGCGGCCAGCGCATGGATGCGATCCGGCGGCAGGTGCGCGAGGCGCTGGATCAATTGGTGACCACGCGCGGCGCCCGCAAAGGCGGTGCGCTGGATCTGGCCGAACGCGCCGTTGCCGATCTGGTGCAGCGCCGGGATCAGCTGAGCGCGCAGGTGCAGGAGCTGCGACAGCTTCTGGATCAGCGGCGGGCTCTTCAGGTCGAGCAGGCGGCGCTGAATGACCCGGAAGAACGCGCAGAACTGCAGGCGCGGCTTGAGGCGGCAGAGGCTGCGATGGAGGCCGCCAACCGGCATCACGAGCAGCTGGCGCAGGCCTCCCACGCGGTGCAGCTGGCGGAAACCGTGCTGGAAAACCATCAGCGCAAGATCGCGGAGCTGACCGCGCGGCTGGAGGAGGCGAGCGCCGCAGAGGCAGCCGTGGCCGAGACATCAGAGGCCGCAGCACGAGCGCACGTCACGTTCGATGCGCAAGAAGAGAAAAAGCGGCATCTGACCGAGGCGGCCACACAGGCCCGCGCGGGCGCGAAAAAGGCGCGGGCCGCTCTGGACGCTGTGCTGCAGGCGATTTCAGTGGCGCAGGCAGAGGGGCTGCGCCGCGATCTGAGCGACCGGCTGAAACAGGCGCGGGCGCAGGCAGAACAGATCGACAGGCTGGCCAAGGCTGCCGCATGCGGACCTGATGAAGCGGTGTTGCGCAGGATCGAGGCTGCACGCGAGGCGTATAATCTGGCCCGGCGGGCGCAGGAGGCAACCGCGACAGCGGTGACCGTGCACTACCAGGCGGGTCAGGAGGGCGGCATCCACTTGGAAGGCGCCGGGGTTCCGGACGGGAAGCGGTTGCCGCTTCCGGGCGGTGGGCGGCTGGTTGTGCCGGGGGTAGCAGAGATTGACATCCATCCGGGTCAGGCTGGTGGCGCCGAGGCGCTGGAGCAGGCACAGGCCGCGCTGACGCAGCTCTTGGAGCAGGCCGGTTGCACCAGCGTCGAGGAGGCCCGCACGCAGCACAAGGCACGGCAGGAGGCGCAACAGCAGCGGCAGGAGGCGCAGACCCTGTTGAAGGTACTCGCCCCGGATGGGATCAAGGCGCTGATCGACCAGCTGGAGGCGCTTCCACAGGCACCTGAGGCAGGCGCGCAGGACGAAAGCACGACTCCCCTGCCGGACCGGGCAGAGGCCGAAGCTGCCTTCCGCGCCGCCGAGCAGAAGGCCGAGGCGGCGGAAAACGCGCTAGATGCCATTCGCAGCGCGGCAGCAGACTCCCGTCTGGCGATGGAGAACGCCTCGGCACGCGCAGATGCAGCGGTGCAGCGGCTGGACCGCGCTCTTGCTGTCATCGAAGGGCAGGAACAGGCGGCAGAGGCGCTGCAGCGCCTGTCGGAAGACCTGCCCGCCCTGCAGCAGAACCTGTCACAGACCAAGGCCACCGAAACCGCCCTGCGCCAGGCCGCACCGGACCCGGCGCAGACCCGTGCCATTCTGCAGCGGGCACAATCGGCGCAGGAGGCCGCACGCCAGCGGGCGCAGGAGGTGGCGCGGGATCTGGCGGTGCTGGAAACTCGGATCGCCACCCATGCCAGCGCCGCAGTCGAGGAGGAGCTTGCTGACATCGAGGGGCAATTGGATCGGGCACAGAAGCGTCTTGCGGCGGTTAAATTCGAAGTTGCGGTGCTGCGCCGTCTTGATGTGGCACTGGAACGTGCAAGATCCGAGGCGCAGGAGCACTATATCGGGCCGGTGATGGCGGAATTGCGGCCCCTGTTGCGGATGCTCTGGCCCGAAGCGGAACTGTCGGTGGATGCCGGTAAGGTGCTGCCCGAAGAATTGCAGCGCGGCGGTGAGACGGCAGCCTTTGACAGCCTGTCCGGGGGCACGCAGGAGCAGATCGCCCTGCTGGTGCGACTGGCTTTTGCCCGGTTGCTGGCCCGTTCAGGCCATCCTGCGCCGGTCATTCTGGACGATGCGATCGTCTATACCGATGATGCGCGGATCGAGAAGATCTTTGATGCGCTGACCATGCAGGCGGATGAACTGCAGATCCTGGTGTTTTCCTGCCGTCAGAAAGCCTTTCGCGGGCTCGGGGGAACGCAACTGACGATCCGGCCCGTAGAGCCGGGCAGCCAATAGCAACCAGGACCCGCCCAAGGTTCGCTGGGGTTATTCGCGAATTTCCTCAGGGTAAACGCCCCAGATCGTGGTCTTTGGCGTCCAGCCGCTGTAGCCGCCAGCTGAGATTTCGCACCAGTCGATGGTGCATTCTCCCAGGCGCGCAACCACGCCCAGTTCAAAGGCGGCGGTCACAGGCGCTGCCTTGTCCGGTCTGGAATGCACGGTCAGCAGATCTTGCTGCACCAGCGCCATGCGTACACCTGAAATCAGTGTGTAGTGCACCCAGCCGCCGGCGTTGTCATGGTCCCGCACGCGGCGCCAGTGGCCATATTCGGCGGTCACCTCCAGAGGCATGCCGCGCCGTTTGAACACCCAGTCGATCCGGTGGGTCAGCGAGGGGCCGCGCCGGATGTTGGCCTCGGAGGCTTTCATCGAAACGAAGCGGGGCAGGGGTAGATTCGTGACCGGGCCACGCGCGTCCTTGGCCATTGCCCCATGCGCAGCTGCCACAGTCGCGCAAATGGCCACCGCAAGAAGGCGCAATTTCAAAGCCGTCATATTCACCGCCTGCTCGTTCTGTGCCGGTTCCGGCGCCGGTCCGGGGGCTGGCCTGCCGTGTCAGCCCGGTTTCTTGTCCGGTCGCGTCCGCGTGTCCATAGGTCATAGGATCAGATGATCTGGAGGGAAAGACCCGAATGTCGCGTCACTTGGACCGAGGAGGCGGAAGGGTTCTTGTGCCTGCCTGCATCCTGCGCCACGATGCCATGGAGGTGCAGGAACTGAAAAGCCATGGGAGAGCGCAAGTGGTAAGAGAACGTCTGACTGTTGTCGTTACGCGACGGTTGCCGGAACCGGTCGAAACACGGCTGAGCGAGCTGTTCAACGTGCGGCTGCGCAGCGATGACACACCGATGACGCGCAGCGAAATGGCCGAGGCGATGCAAGAGGCCGATGTGCTGGTTCCGACGGTGACCGACACCATCGACGCGGCACTTCTGGCGCAGGCAGGGCCGCGGCTGAAACTGATTGCGAATTATGGCGCCGGTGTCGATCACATTGACGTGGCCACGGCGCGGCAGCGCGGGATTCTAGTCTCCAATACGCCTGGCGTGCTAACCGATGATACGGCGGATATGACCATGGCGCTGATCATGGCGGTGGTACGCCGGATTCCCGAAGGTCTCGCCCTGATGCAAAAGGGCGAATGGGACGGCTGGGCGCCGACCGCGATGCTGGGTGGGCGGCTGGCGGGCCGTCGCCTGGGGATTCTGGGCATGGGCCGGATCGGTCAGGCCGTTGCCCGCCGGGCCAAGGCATTCGGCATGCAGATCCATTATCACAACCGCCGCCGCCTGCGCCCCGAGATCGAGGAAGAGCTGGAAGCCACCTATTGGGAGAGCCTCGATCAGATGGTCGCGCGGATGGATGTGATCTCGGTCAATTGCCCGTCCACGCCCTCGACCTTTCACCTGATGAACGCCCGGCGGCTGAAGCTGATGAAGCCGGATGCGGTGATCGTCAATACATCGCGCGGCGAGGTAATCGACGAACACGCGCTGACCCGGATGCTGCGCGCCGGAGAAATCGCCGGGGCTGGGCTGGATGTCTATGAACATGGCACCGACATCAACCCGCGCCTGCGCGAGCTGCCCAATGTGGTGTTGCTGCCGCATATGGGGTCGGCCACCATCGAAGGGCGGATCGAGATGGGCGAGAAGGTGCTGCTGAATATCAAGACATTCGAGGATGGCCATCGCCCGCCGGATCAGGTGGTTCCGGCGATGCTGTAACACAGGATTGATCTTTGCGACGCGGGCTAATGGCCCGCGTTTGCATTTTGAGGCAAGGCATTGTTTTGGAGGAGGCGATTATGAAGAAGATCTTTTTGATGTGCCTGTGCATGTCCGCAGGCACGGTGAGCGCGCAGCAGGCTGCAGATGCGGTGGCGCCGGAACCGGCTGCAAAAGGCGGGGCCGAGGCGCTGTCGCCTCAGGTGGCTTCTGCGCTCAAGTTCAAAGACGCCGGTCTGCCCGTCGAGGCGGACAACTGGATGGTGGCTGCAGCCAATCCTCACGCGGTGGAGGCCGGGGCGGCCGTGCTGCGCGCCGGGGGCACTGCGGCGGATGCCATGGTTGCGGTACAGGTGGTTCTGGGACTGGTCGAACCGCAATCCTCGGGGCTGGGCGGTGGTGCCTTTCTGGTCTGGTACGATGCGGAAACCGGCGAGATGACGACGCTGGATGGGCGTGAGACCGCGCCGCTGGCGGCCACACCGCGGCTGTTTCAGGATGACAGCGGCGCGCCGCTGAAATTCTTCGACGCTGTTGTCGGTGGCCGCTCTGTCGGCACCCCCGGCACGCCCGCGTTGCTGGAAGCAGCCCATCGCCGCTGGGGCAGGGCCAACTGGCCGTCGCTTTTCGAAGCGGGGATTTCGCTGGCCGAGGATGGGTTCGCGGTGTCGCAGCGTCTGGCTGGGCTGATCGAACGGGACGCCGAGCGCCTGTCGCGGTTTTCCGCAACCGCCGAGTATTTCCTGCCCGGGGGCATGCCGCTGAAGGCGGGAGACAGGCTGGTCAACCCGGCCTATGCCGAGGTGCTGCGGACCCTCGCAACAGAAGGCGCGGATGGGTTCTACACCGGGCCGGTTGCAGCGGATATCGTGCGCACGGTGACCGGTGCTCCGGGCAATCCCGGCGTTCTCTCCGCTGTCGATCTGGCGCTTTACCAGGTCAAGGAACGCCCGGCGGTCTGCGCCGAATACCGCGCGTTTGAGGTCTGCGGCATGGGGCCGCCGTCCTCCGGGGCGCTGACCGTGGGGCAGATCCTTGGCATGCTGGGGCAATACGATCTGGCGGCGCTGGGCGCCGAAAGCCCCGAGGCCTGGCGGTTAATCGGCGATGCCTCGCGGCTCGCCTTTGCCGATCGGGGCCGCTACATGGCGGATAGTGATTTCGTGCCGATGCCCACCAAAGGTCTGGTCGATCCCGCCTATCTGGCAGAGCGTGCGAAACTGCTGGCAGGCGACGATGCCTTGCCCGAGGTGGCGCCGGGCGCGCCGGAATTCGACCACGCGGGGCTGACGCCGCAGTGGGCCGATGATGCGTCGATCGAGTTCCCTTCGACCTCGCATATCTCGATCGTGGACCGCTATGGCAACGTGCTGTCGATGACCACCACCATCGAAAACGGCTTTGGCTCGCGGCTGATGACCAACGGCTTCTTGCTCAACAATGAGCTCACAGATTTCTCCTTCCGCACGCACCGGGATGGGGTGCCGATTGCCAACCGGTTGGAGCCGGGCAAACGGCCGCGCTCCTCAATGGCGCCCACCATCGTGACCAAGGACGGCGCGCCGGTGCTGGCCATCGGATCGCCCGGCGGCAGCCGGATCATCGGCTATGTCGCTTCCTCGATCATTGCCTGGGCTGATTGGGGCATGGATGTTCAAAAATCCGTGTCCCTGCCGCATGCCGTGAACCGGTTCGGCACCTATGATCTGGAAGAGGGCTCGGCAGCGGTTGGATTGGAAGCACCGCTCACGGACATGGGGTATAAGGTCAATGTCCGGGGGCTGAATTCAGGTCTGCACGCGATTGAGATCGGTGAACGGTTGAAAGGCGCTGCCGATCCCCGCCGCGAAGGCATTGCCCTGGGGGAGTAAATAATGCGGACCGGGGCGCGAATGGTCCATCACCGCGCCCCTTCAGCCCCACTTGCGTCTGCAGGTGTTGAGACTATATTGCCGCTCGTGTTGACGTGACAACACGAGCCTGGAGGAGAAAGGACGACCCATGGTGCAAGCCACTTCACTGCCGCGGAACGAGCCGGGGATCAAAGCCGCCATAGGCGTTCTGAAACAGACATTCGGTGACCGGCTTCAGACCGGGCAGGCCATCCGTGAACAGCATGGACACACCACCACCTGGATCGAAACCCAGGCGCCGGATGCGGTTGTCTTTCCGACCTCGACCGAAGAGGTCGCCGCCATCGTAAAGACCTGCGCCGAATATGGCGTGCCGGTCATTCCCTTTGGCACCGGAACCTCGCTAGAGGGCCATGTGAACGCTCCTGCAGGCGGCATTTCCGTGGATATGGCCCGTATGGACAAGATTCTGGCTGTTCACGCCGAGGATTTGGATGTGGTGGTGCAGCCAGGGGTGACGCGCGAGCAGCTCAACACCTTTCTGCGCGATCAGGGTCTGTTCTTTCCCATCGACCCCGGCGCCAATGCTTCGCTTGGCGGGATGGCTGCGACGCGGGCCTCGGGCACCAACGCGGTGCGCTATGGCACCATGAAAGACAACGTGCTCGCGCTTGAGGTCGTCATGGCTGACGGCGAGGTGATCCGTACCGCCCAGCGGGCCAAGAAATCCTCTGCCGGATACGATATGACCCGGCTGATGGTTGGCTCCGAAGGCACCCTTGGCCTGATCACCGAAATCACCCTGCGCCTGCAGGGCATCCCAGAGGCGATCCGCTCTGCCCGCTGCGCCTTCCGCTCGGTGGATGATGCCTGTCGCGCGGTGATGATGACCATCCAATACGGCATTCCCGTCGCCCGGATCGAAATGCTGGACGCGATGAGCGTCAGGGCCGCAAATACCTATTCCAAGCTGGACCTGCCCGAAGTGCCGCTGCTGCTGCTGGAATTCCACGGCTCCGAAGCGGGCGTAGTGGAGCAGGCCGAGATGTTCAGCTCCATCGCCGAAGAGTTCGGCGGTTTCGATTTCGAGGCGACCTCCACCGCGGAAGAGCGCAACAAGCTCTGGCAGGCGCGCCACGATATGTACTGGGCCTGCCTCGGCCTGCGCCCCGGTGCCAAGGGGATTTCAACCGATGTCTGCGTGCCGATCTCGCGGCTGGCCGAATGCGTCTCTACCGCCCGCGAAAAGGCAGAGGAAATGGGACTGATGGCGCCCATGGTCGGCCATGTAGGCGACGGCAACTTTCACGCGCTGCTGCTGATCGACATGGACAGCGCCGAGGAACGCGCCAAGGCGGATGAATACGTCGGCTGGCTCAACGATCTGGCGATTTCCATGGATGGCACCTGCACAGGTGAACATGGCATCGGGCAGGGTAAACGCCCCTATCTGACCAAGGAACTTGGCGCCGCGACCCGCTATATGGCGGCGGTCAAGGCAGCACTGGATCCGGATAATATCCTGAACCCGGGTAAGATCATTTCCGATTGATCAAAGGGGTTAAAATCATGAGCCTTTAAGGGCGGTGCGGGACAATCCTGCGCCGCCCTTTTGCGTTCGGCGCGGGGCAGGGATTCTGTCGCGTAGCGAAGATTCCGCACAGCAGGGCGCGAAAGGTCGGTTTTGTCGACTTTTGCGTCGGATGGATTTCGCGGTGATTTCAGGAATTCCGGCATACCATTGCCAAACCCTAGTCATTTCTTCCGGAGAAGCGGGATATGAAAACCCAAGTCAAAGCACTGGTTGTCGGCGGTGGCGCCGTCGGGACCTCGATCGCCTATCATCTGGCCAAGGCGGGCTGGGACGATGTGATGCTGATCGAACGGGACGAGCTGACCTCGGGCTCTACCTGGCACGCGGCCGGCCTGTTGCCGCTGTTCAACATGTCCTATGCGACCACCCACATCCACAAGTACTCGGTCGATTTTTACAAGACGCTGGAAGAAGAAACCGGGCTAAACGCCGGGTTTGCTGTGGTGGGCAACCTGCGTATGGCGCAGACGCAGGAGCGTATGGATGAATACATGCTCTATGCCTCGACCGCCGAGACCTGCGACGTCGATTACGAATGGCTGACCCCCGACCAGATCAAGGAACGCTGGCCGCTGATCGAGACCGGCGACCTGAAGGGCGCGATCTACCACACTGAGGACGGTTACATTAACCCTGCCGATGTGACCCAGGCGATGGCCAAGGGCGCCCGGCAGCGCGGTGTCGAGATCGTACGCAAACTGCAGGCCGATGCCTTCCACTGGAATGGCACCCACTGGGAAGTCACCTGCACCAAGATGGTCGAAAAGGGTGGCAACCTCGTCGAGAGCGACGAGCAGGTGGTGATCACCGCCGAGCACGTGGTGACCGCCTCCGGCAACCACGCGCAGCGCACCGCCAAGATGCTGGGTATCAAGATGCCCGCGATCCCGGTCGAGCACACCTTCATCGTCATGGACAAGGACCCTGAGTTGGTCAAATGGCGCGAAGCGGGCAACCCGGAGCACCCCGTCGTGCGTGATGCCGATAATGAATCCTATGCCCGTGAAGAGCGCGGTGGCTGGATCCTCGGCATCTATGAGCATGGCGCGCCCGCGCGGTTCGAGCATGGCGTGCCGGACAGCTTCCGCGCTGATCTGTTCCCGTTGGATCTGGACCGGATCGCCGATCAATACATGGCGATGGCAGAGCGCGTGCCCTCCTGTGCCGAAAGCGGCCTCAAGGACGATTTCAACGGCCCGATCTGCTATACGCCCGACGGCAACCCGCTGGTCGGGCCGGCGCCCGGGCTGCGCAACATGTGGCTGGCCGAAGGCTTCTCCTTCGGCATCACCGCTGCGGGCGGCACCGGCTATTACCTGGCGCAAATGATGGTCGATGGCGAGGCCGAGATCGACATGGCGTCGCTCGACCCCAAGCGGTACTCCTCCAACTGGATGACGACCGAGTTCGCCGCGCGCAAGAACGAGGAAGCTTACGAACACGTCTATATCCTGCACCACCCGGACGAAGAGCGCCCGGCCTGCCGCCCCCTGCGGACTTCGCCGGCCTATGACCGTCAGGCCGCCCGCGGTGCGCAATTCGGCTGGGTCAACGGCTGGGAACGCCCGAACTATTTCGGCCCGCTGGATGCGCCGGAGAACTTTGATCACGACGCACGTTCGTTCCGCCGTGGTGGCTGGTGGCAATACGCGGTCGAAGAGGCCAAGGCGATCCGTGAAGGCGTCGGCCTGATCGACGCGACCGCCTTTACCAAACACGTGGTCAAGGGCCCCGGTGCCACTCAGTTCCTCGACTGGTTCACCTGCAACAAGCTGCCCAAGGTAGGCCGTATCAACCTGACCTATGCGCTGACCTCGGCCGGGACCACCCGCACCGAATACACCATCGTGCGCAACGGCGAGAACAACTACTACCTCGTCTCTGCGGGCGCCTGGACCGAATATGATGCGGATTACCTGCGCAAAGCGGCCGAGGACAAGATGGAGGAGTTCGGCTATATCGAGATCCAGGACGTGACCACCCAGTGGGGCGTCTTCGCCATCGCCGGGCCGAAGTCCCGCGATGTGCTGAAAGAGGTGATCAAGGACGCCGACCCGGAGACCGCGCTCAGCAACAAACGCTTCCCCTGGCTGTCGGCCAAGCAGATCGAATTGGGCATGTGCCCGGTGAATGCGATCCGCGTGGCTTATACGGGTGAGTTGGGCTGGGAGCTGCATCACCCGATCGAGATGCAGAACTACCTGTTCGACCTCTTGGAGAAGGCAGGCGAGAAGCACGGTATGAAGCTGGTCGGCGCCCGCGCCCAGAACTGGCTGCGTCAGGAGAAGAGCTACCGCGCCTTTGGGCACGAGCTGGGCCGCGACGCGACCCCGCTTGAGGCAGACCTGCCGCGCTTTGTCGATCTGGAGAAGGATTTCTACGGCAAGGATGAAATGGTGGCCAAGGGCATCCGCTCCAAATGCTGCACCATTCTGATCGACGGTCCGACCGACACCGATCCCTGGGGTCGCGAGGCGCTTTATGCCGAGGATGGCACCCGCGTCGGGCGCCTGACCACCGGCGGCTATTCGGTGGCCTTCGAGAAGAGCATCGGCATGGGCTATGTGAAACCGGAATACGCGGTGGAAGGCACCAAGCTGAAGGTCAAGATGCTGGACCAGCTGTGGGATGCGGTCGTGACCTGCGACAGCCCCTATGATCCGAAGAACGAAAAGATCCGTGTGAACGGATAAAACAGCAAAGCCCCGGCCGCCGTGCTGGGGCTTTTTTGTTGGATTGACGGACCGGTCGCGCTTTGCTGCCGGTTGTCCTGCTTCTTTTTCCGACTACCCTTTGCGAGGTGCCGTGCATGGCTGTGGCGTCTGCGGGTTGTTGATCGAATTTGCGATTTCAGGGAGAAGAGGATGAGACAGGTTTTTGGCAGTGCAGCTTTGTGCCTGATGTTTGCTGCGTCTGCATCTGCGCAGTCCGCCCCCGGAGATCCGGACGCGATCAGGATCACCGGACCCGCCGAACACACCTATATCGACCAAGACACGGCAGATGCCGATGCGTTGCGACGGGTGCTGGACGGTATCCGTTTGCCGATGGGGTTCAGGATCGAACTCTATGCGCTGGTTCCCGGTGCCCGCCACATGGCGCTTTCCCCTGGTGGCACAGTCCTGTTCGTCGGCACACGGCGGGACAAGGTCTGGGCGGTTCTGGACCGTGACCGCGACGGCGCTGTTGATGAGGTCAAGGATTTCGCGCCCTCCCTGAGCCTTGATATCCCCAATGGCGTGGAGGTTTCTCCGGACGGTGATCTGTTCATCGCCGAGCGCAATCGGGTTTTGCGCATTGCAGGCGCCGAGGCCTTCGATCAGAACGCTGACATGGTCGCGGTGCCAATCGTGCCGCGGGGCAGCCTGATCCCCGAGGCCGAGGAAAGCTCTTATCACACGGCGCGGGTCATCAAGCTGGGGCCAGACAACAAGCTGTATATCTCGCTGGGTCAGCCTTACAACGTGGCGCCGCCGGAAAAGCTGGCGCTTTACAATGAAACCGGGATTGGCGGGATCATCCGCATGAACCGTGATGGCAGTGGGCGCGAAGTTTTCACCTATGGCGCGCGCAATTCCGTTGGGCATGACTTTCACCCGGAAACCGGAGAGCTGTGGTGGACCGACAATCAGGTCGACGGCATGGGCGACGACATTCCACCCGGCGAAATCAACCGCCAGACCGAGAAGGGTCAGCATTTCGGCTTTCCCTGGTACGGTGGCGGTTCAACCCGGACGCGCGAGTATGCGGGGCAGGAGGTTCCGGTCGAGGTGGTCATGCCTGCGGTCGAAACCATCGCCCATGCGGCTGATCTGGGCATGAGTTTCTACACCGGGGACATGCTCCCCGAAAAATACCGCAACGCGATCTTTTCGGCCCAACATGGGTCCTGGAACCGCTCCGAGCGGGTCGGCGCACGGGTGATGGTGACCTTCATCGACGCGCAGGGGAACGCGGCTATCGAACCCTTTGCCGAAGGCTGGCTGAACCAAGACGGTGAATATGATGGTCGCCCGGTGGATGTTATCCAGCACCCGGATGGCTCCATTCTGGTGTCGGATGATTTTGCCGGTGCCGTCTACCGGATTTCCTATTCCCCGTAGGCCTGCTGCCTTGTCCGACCCGATGAGAAGGCTCGCCGCTTGTTTGGATGCCAGAGGGATGCCACAGTCACCTCATCAGGTGCAGGAGGGATAAGATGCTGGGTTTCCTTACGCTTATACTGGTGTGTCAGCTGGCTGGGGAGTTCATCACCGGCGCCTTGGCGCTGCCCATACCGGGGCCGGTGCTGGGCATGGTGTTTCTGTTTATCATTCTGATGCTGCTGGGCCGGGTGCCCGCGCAGCTGGATCAGACGGCAAACGGCCTGTTGCGGTCGATGTCGCTGCTGTTCGTGCCGGCCGGGACCGGGGTGATCCTGCATTTCCAGCTGTTGGGACAGGCGCTGTTGCCGCTGGGGCTGGCGCTGGTGGTCTCGACTTTGGCGACCATCGCGGTGACGGGGCTTTTGATGCAGTGGCTGGGGGCAGGGTCCGCCGATGGATAACCTGCAGGACACCTGGGTCTATCTCAGCGCATCGCCGCTGTTTCATCTCACCCTGACGCTGGTTGCCTTTCAGCTGGCCAGTTTCCTGTTTGAGAAAACCGGCAGGAACCCATTGCTGAACCCGGTGCTGGGGGCGGTGCTGATCGTTGTGGCTGTGCTGATGCTGACCGGGACGGAATATGGCACCTATTTCGAGGGCGCCCAGTTCGTGCATTTCCTGCTGGGGCCTGCCACGGTGGCCCTTGCGGTGCCGCTCTATCGGCAATGGTACCGGGTGCGCCGTTCGGCTCTGGCTATCGTGGTGAGCCTTGTGGCCGGATCGCTGACCGCCATCCTGTCCGCCGTGGCGGTGGCCTGGCTTGCAGGCAGTTCCGAGGCGGTTCTTGCATCGGTGGCCCCGAAATCGGTGACGGCGCCCGTGGCAATGGGCATTGCCGAAAAACTGGGCGGCCTGCCGTCGCTGACCGCGGTTCTGGTAATCGTGACCGGCATCCTTGGCGCCATGCTGGGTCCAAAGGTGCTGGACGTGACCGGCGTGGTCGACTGGCGCGCGCGGGGGCTGGCGATTGGCACCGCCAGCCACGGGATCGGCACCGCTCGGGCGCTGCAGGTGAACGAGACCGCTGGCGCCTTTTCCGGCCTTGCCATGGGCCTCAACGCGCTCGCAACCGCGCTGCTGTTGCCGATCATCTGGAGCGGCATCCTGTGGATCATGGGCGGCTGAGCCGGATCAGCTGTCGCTGGTCTCGTTCAACTCCATGTGGCCTTCGCCGCGCGCCAGTACCCGGCGCAGGATCGGTTCGAAGAATTCCAGCGGTTTCGTCGGGTAATCCGGGTCAAAGGCGCATTGATCATAGTCGTGACAGAACTTGCGGCAGTCCTCCCAATAGGGGCTGTCGCGGTATTTGTCCCGTGCGTGACGGTCGCCGCCAAGGTGGTGATTGTAGTAATACCCCTGAAAGACGCAGTGGTGTTTCAGGATCCACCAGGTGCGTTCGCTGACATAGGGTTTCATCATCGCGGCGGCCAGTTCGCCGTGGTTATAGGGCGACAGGATATCGCCCACGTCATGCACCAGCGCCGCAACGACGATTTCGTCATCGGCGCCATCGGCGTGGGCGCGGGTGGCGGCCTGAAGACAATGCTGGAAGCGGTTCACCGGGTAGGGCGTCCAGTCCTCGTCAAGCGAGCGGATCGCGTCCAGAATGCGGTCGGGCAGGGCGGCGTTATAGGCCTCCTCATACTCCATGACCGCATCCCAGTCTGCCTTCCCAGCCTCTTCAAAGCTGGTCCAGGTGGGGGTGTGACGTTGATCTTTCATGGCAGGCTCCCGGTTGATCTTTTCCGCAAGCCTAGCCGCTGTTTTTCGAATGGAACAGGCCATTCTGTATGTGGTGATCCATGCCTCAGGCGGCGGTCAGCTCGTCAAAGCAGGTCATCGCCTTGGCCGCGTACATCATCGCGGGTCCGCCGCCCATCTGGATCGACATCGCCAGTACGTCGGCCACTTCTTCGCGGGTGGCGCCAGCCTTGATCAGGGTTTCCACGTGCAGGCCGATACAGTCCTCACAGCGCAGGGCGACCGCGATGCCAAGCGCCACGAATTCCTTTTGCTTGAACTCCAGCGTGCCACCCTGCTTCACCGCCTTGCCAAGGGCGCCAAAGGCCTGCGCGGTCTCGGGGATCGCCCGGTTCAGATTGCGCAGCCCGTTGCGGGTTCCGTCCAGTTTTTCGTGCCAGCCCATGATCTGTCCTTCATCATCATATTCATTTTTCTGAAGGAGTAGGGCGGGCGATGAGCTGCGGCTTTGATCTGGGTCAGAAATCCGGTTTTTGCGCCACCAGGGCCAGATTGTTTGCTGGCATTTCGATCACCTCGGCAAGATCAAGGCCCGCCTCCTGCAGCCAGTCGATGGTATCGAAATCGTCCTTGTAGCCGATGAGCGGATCATGGTCCGTCAGAGAGGCGTGAAACCTCGCATCCCCTTCGCTTGTCAGCTCTCCGGCGCGCATGAAGGGTCCATAGATCGCGACCCTTCCGGCTGGGGCCAGCGCGCGCGCAGCCTCGCGGATCAGGGTCCTGGCGTCATCCTCGGTGATGAGGTGCAGAAGGTTCGACAGGATGATAAAATCAACTGGTCCGACCGTTGCGGCCCATCCCGGTGCCGTCGCATCCAGTTCCGCAGCGGGGCGCAGGTTATCAAGACCCGCCTCCGCGACGTAAGCATCAATGCTGGCGCGGCGTGCGGCGTCCACCTCGGTCGGTTGCCAGATCAGCCCGGGCAGGCGCCGGGCATAGGCCACCACATGCTGGCCGGTGCCGCTGGCGATCTCCAGCGCGCTGCCGGTTTCAGGGGCGATATCGGCCAAAAGATCGCACAGGGGATCGATATTGCGCTCAGCGGAAGGGGCGAAGAGCTTACCATCCTGCGCAGCGGCGACAGAGGCGGTGCCGGGAACAGAGCGAACGGGCATCAGCGCAGCCTTTCCGGTGACAGGGAGGTAATGATGTCGCGATCCAGTTCGGGCGTCTTGCCGCCGATCAGGTCGCGCAGCAGGCGCGATGCGGCCGGTGCGGTCTGAAAACCATAGCCGCCCTGCGCCGCGCACCAGATGAAATCGGGGCGGTCAGGGTCGGCGCCCAACACCAGTGCGCCATCGCTCACGAAACTGCGTAGACCGGCCCAGTTGCTTTCGACCCGTGTGACGGGTTCGGTTACCTTTTCCTCATAGCGCGCCAGCCCTTCGGCCAGCACCATATCGTCGGCAAAGGCATCGTGCGGCTCAACCGGGTCGGCATCCGCAGGGGAGACCAGCAGCTTGCCTGCGTCGGGTTTGGCGTACCAACACTCCCCGACACCCATCATCATCGGCCATGTGGTGACATCGTGACCGCCCGGCGCGGGCAGCCGCGCCATGGAGCGGCGTTTTGGTGTGATCCCGATGGGCGCAACCCCGGCGAGGGCGGCGACACGGTCCACCCAGGCCCCTGCGGCATTGACCAGCTGCTTGCCCTCGTATGTCTGACCGCCTGCCGTCACCTGCCAGCCCGATCCGCTATGCTGGATCGCGGTGACCTCGGCCCGCGTGATCACCTGACCGCCTGCGCCGCGCACCACGCGTGCAAAATCCTGGATCATCCGGTCGGTATCCAGATCCTGCGCTTCCTCGTGCAGGGCGGCCATGGTGACGGAGGCCGGGTTCAGGATCGGCACCCGGGCATAGGCATCGTCGATATGGATCTTGTGCAGGTCCAGTTCTGCGACATCGGCTGCAAAACCGTCTTCTTCGCCGGGGCCTGCCACCAGCATGAAACCGCGCGGTGTCAGGTAACCGCCGTTAGCGTTGTGATGGTAGTCGGAACTGGCCTTGTTGAGCGCGACAACGGCTGGGTTGCCATAGCTTTCCTCGAACATGGCAGCCGAGCGCCCCGAGGCGTGATAGCCAAGCGCCTCTTCCGCCTCCAGTACCGTGACGCTGCCCAGATCCGACAGCCGCGCCGCGGCGCTGATCCCTGCGATGCCGCCGCCGATGACGATAAAATCACTCATGCGGAAATACCTTCGTCCTGTTCTTCAAGCCGGTCTGTCGCCGGCGCCGGGCGCGGGCTGAGCGCTGCAATCCGCGCATAAAGATCGGCACTCATGTCAAAATCCATCGCCGCGAGCGACGGCGCAAGCTGTTCTGCGGTGCGCCCCGAGATGATCGGCATCGGGCCGCTGGAATGGGCCGCCACCCAGGCCACGGCGAGGGTGGCCGGATCAGTGTCAAGCTCCTGCGCAAGCGCGGCAAGATCGGCAGCGGCGCGGTGCATCCAGTCCTGCCCATAGCGGCTGTTGTAGCGGGGATCTTCCTGCAGGCGGCCCTGACCGCTGCCCGCGGCGTATTTGCCGGTCAGCAGCCCGCCGCCCAGCGGAGAGTAGGGCGCGATGGCGATGTCCTGATCGGCGCACATGGGCAGGATCTCGACCTCGGCCTGACGTTTGACCAGCGAATACATCGGCTGCAGGATATCAATCGACAGATCGTATTTGGCGCCGATCATCTGCGCCTTGACCACCTGCCAGGCGGCGAAATTCGACAGGCCCACGTAACGGATCAGCCCCTGTTGTTTCAGGGATGCAAAACATTCCAGCGTTTCGTTGAGGTCGGTCTCGGGATCGAACCGGTGCAGGTAAAGGACATCGACCATATCCAGATCCAGCCGCGCCCGGCAGGTGTCGAACTGCGCCCGCATGTTGGCCGCGCCTGCGCCGCCGGTATAGCCAACCTTGGTCGCGATCAGCAGCTTGTCGCGCTCCCCCTTAATCAGACGGCCAAGGATCTTCTCGCTTTCGCCCTCGTTATAGACCCAGGCGGTGTCGAAATGGGTGATCCCGGCCGCGCGGCAGGCGTCATACATTTCGGCCGATTGCGCTGCGTCAGCGCGGCCTCCGAACTGCATGGTGCCAAAGGCAAAGCGGCTGACGGGGGCGTGGTCGGGGGTGGTCAGGATGCGTGTCATGGCGGCAACCTGCCACGTCGCGGGAACAGGGAAAAGAGCGAAGATGACGCAACAACAGGCTTCTGCCAAAAACGCCGCCGCGCGCAATTGTGACTGGAGCGCGCAGCGTTTGCAGGGCACAACAGAGCCATGTTTGATGCCCGTATCCGCCCGTTGATCGACCCTGCGTTGAACGCGCAGGGCAGGGTCATTGCGCGCTGGGGGATCAGTGCCAATCAGGTGACGCTATTAGGGCTGGCGCTGGGGCTTCTGTCTGCTGCGCTGATTGCTCTCGGGATGTTTGGCTGGGCGCTGCTGCCGTTGTTGCTGTCACGCCTTGCCGATGGGCTGGATGGGGCGGTGGCGCGGGCCAGCGCGCCGACGGGGTTTGGCGGTTATCTCGATATCACCTGCGATTTCCTGTTCTATGGCGCGGTGCCCTTGGCATTCGTGCTGGCGAACCCTGGGGCCAATGGCGCGGCAGGTGCCTTTCTGCTCATGTCTTTCTACGTGAACGGTGCCAGCTTCCTTGGTTATTCCGTCCTGGCCGAGCGGCACCAGATGTCCAGCACCGCGCGCGGCGTCAAAACGCTCTATTTCACCGGAGGGTTGCTGGAAGGGGCGGAGACAATCGGGTTCTTCGTGGCGCTCTGCCTGTTTCCGGGGGCCTTTGCCCTGATGGCCTGGGTGTTCGGCGCCTTGTGCTTCGTGACGGCTGCGTCACGTGTGCTGTTGGCCTATCGGGTGTTCTCGAAGAAGCGCTAGGCCCCCAGTGATTACTGTCGAGGCTGCGCTGTCTATGCGCCAGCTTATCGGCGTCTGATCCGATCCCGTCGCGCGATAATGTGAGTGACCGCACAGACCGGAAGCCAGATCTGAGCAAGCAGACCTGCGCCCAGTACGTTCCAGAACAGCGCCTCGGCGCCGCCCGAAAAACCGAACCTGGTTCCGGAGAGCAGGAACGCCACGCAAAAGGCGATCAGGCAGGACAGGAAAAATGCGCGCCATGGCTGGGTCGGCAGACGCCGGATCGTGAGAATAGACGCTGCGCAAGCAACCACGGCAAGGGCGATGGAGTAGGGGAGCCAGTCGCTCGCCAAGAGATAGCCGTAATCGAAAAACTCCATCCTTTTCTAGGCCTCCCGGTCTCGCGCCCCGCCGATGCTGGTGCGGCGAGAATATCAGAAGAGTTGGTCGTGGTCTGTAATAGGTTGCTTTGCTGCAGAAGTTGGGGTCGCCCAAGATTTGCGGAGTGGCTGTGCAGAGGAGAACTGCAGCCACCAAAAGAAAAGGCCCGCCAATCTGGCGGGCCTTTCCGTAACTCGTCTGGGCAAGCCGCTTACTGCGGGATGTCGCCTTCGATGCCTTCAACAAAGAAGTTCATGCCGGCCAGGGTGCCGTCATCGGCGGTTTCACCCTCTGCCAGCCATGCCGAACCGTCCTGCTTGTTCAGCGGGCCGGTGAACGGGTGGTAGGAACCGTCCGCGATCGAGGCTTTCAGCGCCAGCGCGGCTTCTTTTACGTCGGCGGGAACCGCGTCGGAGATTTCACCGATGCCCACCATGCCCGGGCCGATGCCGTCCCAGGTGTCAACCGAGGTCCAGGTGCCGTCCATCACGGCCTTGGTACGGGCGATGTAATAGGGCGCCCAGTTGTCGATGATCGAGGAGACGCGCGGTTTCGGCGCATACTCGGCCATGTCGGAAGCCTGACCAAAGGTGATCACGTTGCCTGCGGCCTGTGCAGCGGCCTGCGGCGCGGTGGAGTCGGTGTGCTGCAGGATCACGTCGGCGCCCTGTTCGATCAGAACCTTGGCGGCGTCGGCTTCTTTGGCCGGGTCGAACCAGGTGAAGGCCCAGACGATCTTGAAGGTGACGTCGGGGTTCACTTTCTTGGCGTGGATATAGGCAGAGTTGATGCCGCGGATCACTTCGGGGATCGGGTAGGACCCGATGTAGCCGACGATGTTGCTCTCGGTCATGTTGCCCGCGATGGTGCCCTGAACGGCGCGGCCCTCATAGAAGCGTGCAGAATAGGTCGAGACGTTGTCGGCTCGCTTGTAGCCGGTGGCGTGCTCGAACTTCACGTTCGGGAACTTCTTGGCGACGTTGATGGTCGGATCCATGTAGCCAAAGGAGGTGGTGAAGATCAGGTCGGCGCCCTGCAGCGCCATCTGGGTAATCACGCGCTCGGCGTCGGGGCCTTCTGCGACGTTTTCAACATAGACGGTTTCGACCTTGTCGCCGAATTCCTCTTCTACGGCCAGGCGGCCCTGATTGTGCTCATAGGTCCAGCCACCGTCGCCGACGGGACCGACATAGACAAAGCCTACCTTGGTCTTGTCTTCGGCCATCGCGCCGGTCGCAAGGCCAAGCGCCATGGCGGCGCTGGTCAGAAGTGTCGTCAGTTTCATCAAAGGGATCCCCCGTGTTGTTTATAATGTGCCCGGATGCCCGGGCAGGGTGTTTGGCCTGCCGTCAGATCCTAACGGGAGGCATGGAAATTGCGGCCAAGGGCAGCGGGTGCGCTGCTCTTATCCGCTGATAGAATGACAAGCACCACAATGGTGATCAGATAGGGCGACATTGCCAGATACTCGACCGGGATGGCAACGCCTGCTGCCTGAAGATTAAGCTGCACCACGGTAACACCGCCGAAAAGATAGGCGCCCAGCAGCACCCGCCAGGGTTTCCAGCTGGCAAAGACCACCAGCGCAAGGGCGATCCAGCCGATGCCGGCGGTCATGCCTTCGGTCCACTGGGGGACCCGGATCAGGCTGATATAGGCACCGCCCATGCCAGCGCAGGCGCCGCCGAACAGGATCGCCAGCACCCGGATGCGCAGCACCTTGTAGCCAAGCGCGTGGGCCGCATCGTGGTTCTCCCCCACCGCGCGCAGGATCAGACCCACACGGGTGTATTTCAGTACCACCCAGACCACCGCTGTCAGGACAATGCCGAAATAGAGGATGATGTCATGGCCAAACAGGATCGGTCCAACGACGGGCAGATCGCTCAGGACCGGGATATGGATGTCCTGCATCTGCGGCGGTTTGATGCCGACATAGCTTTGTCCCATCAGCGCCGAGATTCCGAGCCCGAAGAGCGTCAGCGACAGGCCCGATGCGACCTGGTTGGCCTTGGCAAACTGGGTCAGGATGGCGAAGAGGGTGGACAGCGTCGCCCCCGCCACTGCGGCGATGACAAAGCCGAAGAGCGGCGAGCCGCTTTCGACTGCGGTGGCAAAGCCGGCGATGGCGCCGGTGATCATCATGCCTTCGACGCCAAGGTTCAGAACGCCTGCCTTTTCCACCACCAGTTCGCCCACGGCGGCCAGCAGCAGCGGCGTAGCCGCCACCATGAGGGAGGCGATCAGCAGGACCGGGTTGATTGCGGATAGATCCATCTTACGCCACCTCCGGTTTGCCGATTGCGATACGGAAATTGGTGAGCAGGTCGAATGCCAGAAGGAAGAACAACAGCATCCCCTGGAAGACCTGGATCGCCGCCGAGGGCAGCCCCATGTTCGACTGCGCGATATCGCCGCCAATATACGTCAGCGCCATCAGTCCCCCTGCGAGCAGGATCCCGACGGGATGCAGACGACCAAGAAAGGCCACGATAATGGCAGTGAAGCCATAGCCCACGTTGAAATCGATCGAGACCTGGCCCGACGGACCGGAGACCTCGAACAGGCCGGCAAGGCCCGCCAGCATGCCGGATGCGCCAAGGCAGAACAGGATCAGGCGCGCAGGCTTCACGCCCGCAAAACGCGCCGCGCGCGGGGCTTCGCCGGTCAGGCGGATCTGATAGCCCAGCATGTGCCGGTTCAGCAGTACATAGGCAAAGATCACCGCGATCAGCGCGGCAACCACACCCCAGTGCATGCCGGAGCCTGCGATCAGATCGGCGTTATGGGCGCTTTCGTATTGCTGCAGGTTGCGGCTACCCGGAAAACCAAAGCCTTCGGGGTTCTTGAGCAACCCCAGCGACATGGAGGCAAGGAACTGCTCGGCCACATAGACCAGCATCAGGGAGACAAGGATTTCATTGGTGCCGAAGCGAACCTTCAAAAAGGCCGGGATCATCGCCCAGATCCAACCGCCAAAGGCCCCTGCGAGGACCATGAGCGGGAAGATGTACCAGGCCTCCAGTGGGTAAAAGGCCAGCCCCATCCCGGCGCCGAACAGCGCGCCCATGATGTATTGTCCCTCGGCGCCGATGTTCCAGATCCCGGCGCGAAAACCCAAGGACAGGCCGATGGCGATCAAGACCAGCGGCGCGCCTTTGATCAGCAACTGCGGGCGGTAGTAGAAGGCGAACTCGCCAAACAGCGGTTCCCAGAAGATGGTGCGGATCGCCTCGACCGGGTCCTTGCCCAGGATGGCGAACAACAGCCCGCCCGCGATCATCGTTGCCAGCACCGCCACCAGCGGCGTGGCCATCGACCAGGCGCGCGACGGCTGTGGCCGTTTCTCAAGCCGGATCATGCGTCGGCTCCTTCATTAATAGTCAAATACTGGCAGAGATCAGACATGCGCCACCTCCATGCCGTGGGCGCCGCCCATCATCAGGCCGATTTCATCCACCGTCAGCCCGGCCGCCGGGCGCGGCGCGCTCAGGCGGCCTTCGTTCAGAGCGGCGAAACTGTCGGAAATCTCCATCAGTTCGTCCAGATCCTGACTGATGCAGATGACGGCGGTGCCACCTGCGGCCAGATCCAGCAGCGATTGCCGGATCGCGGCGGCGGCAGAAGCATCAACGCCCCACGTCGGTTGGTTCACCACCAGCACCTCGGGGCGTTGCAGCACCTCGCGGCCGATGACGAATTTCTGCAGGTTGCCCCCGGACAGAGAGCGCGCCGCGTTTTCCGGTCCCGGCGTGCGCACGTCGAATTCGGAAATCACGCGTTTGGCAAACGCCTTGGCGGCGGGCCAATTGAGGAAACCGCGGCTGACCAGACCTTCGCGCACGGCGGCGGTCAGCATGGCATTTTCCGTGAGGCTCATGTCCGGCGCTGCCGCATGGCCAAGGCGTTCTTCGGGGGCCGACAGCAGCCCAAGGCGCCGCCGTGCAACCGGACCCAGCTTGCCGATGGGCTGGCCGTGCAGTTTCACCGCATCCGGAACCGACAGGGTCTCACCCGACAGAACGGCCAGCAGCTCATCCTGGCCGTTGCCGGCCACGCCGCCGATGCCCAGGATCTCTCCCTTGCGCACGCTCAGGTGTACGTTCTTCAGCGCGGTGCCAAAGGCCGACGGTGCGGGAACCGACAAGCCGCTGATGTCCATCGCCACGTCGCCGAGGTCACGGCCGACGCGTTCCGGGGTCTTGAGTGCGGTGCCCACCATCATCTCGGCCATATCGCGGGCCGATGTTTCGGATGGGGTGCATTCGCCGACGTTCTTGCCCAGCCGCAGGATGGTGGCGTGATCGCACAGGGTGCGGATCTCTTCCAGCTTGTGACTGATATAAAGGATCGAGGTGCCTTCGCTGCGCAGTTTTTGCAGGGTCTCGAACAGGATCTCGACCTCCTGCGGGGTCAGTACCGAGGTCGGCTCGTCCATGATCAGCAGTTTCGGATCCTGTAGCAGGCAGCGGATGATCTCGACCCGCTGGCGTTCCCCGGCAGAGAGATCGCCCACGGTGCGGAATGGATCGAGCGGCAATCCGTAGGTTTCAGAGACCTCGCGGATGCGGCTGGCCAGATCACGCAGCGGCGGCGGGTTTTCCATGCCAAGGGCGATGTTTTCCGCCACATTCAGCGCATCGAACAGGGAAAAATGCTGGAATACCATGGCGATGCCATCGGCGCGGGCGGCGCGAGGCTCGGCCGGGACAAAGGGCGCTCCGCGCAGCAGCATCTGGCCGCTGTCGGGTTTCACCAGCCCGTAGATCATTTTCACAAGGGTGGATTTGCCGGCGCCGTTTTCACCCAGAAGGGCGTGCACCTCGCCTTCGCCGATGTCGAAAGACACCTGATCGTTGGCAACGACGCCCGGGTAGGCCTTGGTCAGGCCCTGGAGGCTCAGAAGGGGTACAGTCACGCGTGCCGGTCCTTTCTTAGTTCCTGTTCTGCGCTGCCTCTTGCTTCCAGCGCCAGCAGTTGCGCCGTCACACCGACCGCGATTGCCTGCGGGTGCTTGCCCAGGGCCGGATCCCCGATCGGACAGGTGATCCGGTCGATCCGCGCGGGGGCGTGGCCTAGGGCAGTAAGCCGGGAACGGAAGCGCGCCCATTTGGTCGCGGAGCCGATCAGCCCGGCAAAGGCAAAGTCATGTTTCAGCAGGGCGTGGCATAGCGCCAGATCCAGCTCATGGGAATAGGTCAGAACCAGATGTCGGGCAGTTGACGGCGCGTGAGCCACCAAAAGCGACGGATTTTCAGCCCATACGGGGGTTATGGTGTCCGAAATATGCTTGGGAAACCGGTTTCGGGCGGTGTCGACCCAAGTGATGTCGTGATCGGGCAGGGGCGCCAGCACATCGACCAGCGCGCGCCCGACATGGCCCGCGCCCCAGATCCACAGAGGGTGCTCTGGCTGGTGCCGGGCTTCGATCATCCAGCCGTCGATCAGCTGCGGCTCCGGGCGCTGGCCCTGATTGCGTTGCCGGGTCAGCAGACGCCGCACCGTGAGCGGCATCAGGCTGTCCTGTCCCGCAGGGCGCGCGATCACCTCGGTGTCGAGGCGTTCTAGGTCATTCGCCTCATAGACCTCGCTCAGCAGCGTTACCGATCCGCCGCAGCACTGACCAAGATCAGGCCCAAGCGCGTGGGTGCTTAGGCGGGAAGGTGTGTCTTGCCCGGCGGCCCTTTGCGCTGCTTCATACTCAAGCGCTCCGCCGCCGATGGTGCCGGATTGGGCAAAACCGTCCTCTGTGCGCCAGACCAGCATGGCGGCGCCCACTTCGCGCGGGCAGGAGCCGCGGATGGCCGCGATCACCACGCGGGTCACACGTCCATGCGCAGCTATTGCGGCCTTGAGGCCTTCGATATCAAACCCCATCGCTGGTCCTCCGCGCCGCGCGCCAGATTTCTTCGGCGGTGGCCGGTGCATCAAGCGCAGGATAGGTCGCGCCAAAGGCCGAGACCGCATCCGACAGCGCCAGCCAAGCCGAGATCCCCAGCATGAAGGGCGGCTCGCCCACTGCCTTGGACCGGTAGATGGTGTCCTCGCGGTTCTTTCCGTCATAAAGCGCCACGTTGAAGACGTCCGGACGGTCAGAGCAGGCCGGGATCTTGTAGGTTGAGGGCGCATGGGTACGCAACGCGCCCTTGTCGTCCCAGACCAACTCTTCGGTGGTGAGCCATCCGGCGCCCTGCACATAACCGCCTTCGACCTGGCCGATGTCCAATGCCGGATTCAGCGAGGCGCCCGCATCATGCAGGATGTCGGTGCGCAGGATGCGGTTTTCGCCAGTGAGCCGGTCAACGACCACCTCGGTCAGGGCGGCGCCATAGGCAAAGTAGAAGAAGGGGCGTCCCTGTCCCTTGATCCGGTCCCACTCCAGTTTTGGGGTCTTGTAGAAGCCGGTCGACGACAGGCTGATCCGCCCCTCGTAGCAAAGTTTCGCCGCCGCATCGAAGCTGAGCTCTATCGCGTCGCCAATCCGAACCACGCCGTCTGCAAAGACCACATCCGCAGGCGCGGCCTGATGTAGGGATGCCAGGTGTTCGGCCATGCGGGCGCGGATGGTGTCACAGGCGGCCTTGACCGCCATCCCATTGAGGTCAGACCCGGAAGAGGCCGCCGTGGCAGAGGTATTCGGCACCTTGGCGGTATCGGTGGCGGTGATCTTCACCTTCTCCAGTGGGATACCAAACCGGCTGGCCGCCACCTGCGCGACCTTCTGGAACAATCCCTGTCCCATCTCGGTACCGCCGTGGTTCAGGTGGACCGAGCCGTCCTGATAGACATGAACCAGTGCCCCAGCCTGATTGAGGTGGGTCAGGGTGAAGGAAATACCGAACTTTACCGGAGAGAAGGCGAGCCCCCGTTTGAGCTGTGTCTGCCCCTGGTTCCAGTCGGCGATTTCTGCCTTGCGGGCGGCATAATCCGCGCTTTCCAGCAATTGCGCGGTCATCTCGTGCAATTCGAAATCGCTGACCTCCATGCCATAGGGGGTCGTGTTATCGCCCGTGGTGGTGCCGGGGGCGGCGTAGTAGTTGCGCTGGCGCAATTCCACCGGGTCCAGCTTCAGGTTATGGGCGATATGGTCCATGACCCGTTCGATTCCGACCATGCCCTGAGGGCCGCCGAACCCGCGATAGGCGGTGGCGCTTTGCCGGTTGGTCTTGAGGCGATGACTTTCGATGCGGATCGCCGGGATCGCATAGGCGTTGTCGGCGTGCAGCATGGCGCGGTCAGCCACCGGCAGCGACAGATCCTGCGCCCAGCCGCAATCCACCAGATGGGTGAACTCCACCCCCAACAGGCGGCCGTCCGTGTCAAACCCCGCCCGGTAGGAAATGCGGAAGGCGTGGCGTTTGCCGGTGATGACCATGTCATCATCGCGGTCATAGCGCATCTTGCAGGGGCGCCCGGTGTGGCGCGCGGCAATGGCGCAGGCGACCGCCAGCGCGTTGCCCTGGCTTTCCTTGCCGCCAAATCCGCCACCCATGCGCCGGGTTTCCACCCGCACCGCATGCATCGGCAGGCCGATCGCCTCGGCCACCTTGTGCTGGATCTCGGTCGGGTGCTGGGTTGAGGAATTGACCAGCATGCCGCCATCCTCTTGTGGCTGGGCCAGCGCGGCCTGTCCTTCGAGATAGAAATGTTCCTGCCCGCCAAGGTCAAAGCTGCCTTCGACCATGCGCGGAGCGGCGGAGATGGCTGCGGCGGCATCGCCCTTTTGATAGATGCGCGGGCCTTCCTCGAACCGGCTGTCGGCGGCCAATGCGGCCTCCAGTGCCAGCAGGGGTGTTTCCTCGGCGTAGTCGATCACGGCCTTGCGGGCGGCGATGCGCGCGGCCCGGTGGCTGGTTGCCACCACCAGAAACACCGGCTGGCCGACATAGTTGATCGCGCCGGATGTCAGTAGTGGCTCATCATGGTTCGACGGGGAGACATCATTGTCAAAGGGCAGATCACCGGCGCTCAGCACCGCGACCACGCCGGAGCTTTGGCGGGCGGGCTCCAGATCCATCTTGGTGATGCGCCCCTTGGCGATGGCCGACAAGCCGAAGGCCAGATGTAGGGTGCCGCGCGGCGTCGGGGTGTCGTCCACATAGCGGGCGGCGCCGGTCACATGCAGGCGGGCGGCGTCGTGGGGCAGGGGTTTTGCAACGCTCATTGGCCCACCTCCAGCACGCTGACGGTTTCGCCCGCGAGATCCGCGAAACAGCGTTGCAGCATGTTGCGGGCGCAGTCGAGGCGGTATTCATCCGAGGCGCGCATGTCCCGCATCGGGGTGAAGTCCTTGTCGAATTCCGCTTGGGCAAGGGCAATGGTTGCCGGTGTCCAGGGTTGCCCGACAAGAGCGGCCTCAACATTGGACGCGCGCTTGGGAATGCCTGCCATGCCGCCAAAGGCGATGCGCGCCGCGCGCACGATGCCATCTTCGACCGTGACATTGAAAGCGCCGAGCACGGCCGAGATGTCCTGGTCAAAGCGTTTGGAGAGCTTATAGACGCGCAGGGTATCGGGCTGACGCGGGAAAGAAACCGCCTCGACGAATTCGCCCGGCTGACGGTCCTGTTTGCCGTATTCAAGGAAGAAGTCTTCAAGCGGCAGATCGCGCCGGGTGTCGCCCTTGCGAAGATGCAGCGTGGCGCCAAGCGCGATGAGCGCGGGCGGGTTGTCCCCGATGGGGGAGCCATTGGCGATATTGCCGCCGACCGTGGCAGCCGCGCGCACCTGCTGCGAGGCATAGCGGCGGATCATCTCGGCATAGGACGGGTGCAGCGGGGCGATGGCGGCCCGCATCCGGTTCATGTCGACCATGGCGCCGACGCGGACTGTCTCGTCGCTGATCTCGATCTGTTTCAGGTCGGTGCAGCGGTCTAGGAAAATCATATGTTCCAGATCGCGCAGGCCCTTGGTCACCCAGAGACCGACATCCGTCGCTCCGGCCACCAGCGTTGCCTCGGGGTTAGCGGCGAAGAGCGCGGCGAGATCGTCGGATGAAGTCGGCATGTCATCAAGGGGTGTGGCCGCAGGTGGGGCCTCGGACGCGATCCAGTCGGGCACCGGTTGATCGGCTGCCGCCTTGGCCGCGCGGACGATGGGCGCATAGCCGGTGCAACGGCACAGGTTTCCGGCCAATTGGTCGTCGAAATCGTGGGCGCCGTTCTTGTGTGCGGTGACCATCGACATGACGAAGCCGGGGGTGCAGAACCCGCACTGGCTGCCGTGATGTTTGATCATTGCGTCCTGGACCGGGTGCAGGCTGCCGTCCGGCCCGGCAGCGCCTTCGACGGTGCGCACCGATTTGCCGTTCAGCTGTGGCAGGAACAGAATGCAGGCATTCAGCGGCTTTGCGCCCTGTTCATCGGTCACCATCACCGTGCAGGCGCCGCAGTCGCCCTCGTTGCAGCCTTCCTTGGTGCCGGTCAGGCCGCGCTCTTCGCGCAGCCAATCGAGCAGCGTCGCCGACGAATTCGCATCGCTCAGCGTTACCTCCTCACCGTTCAGATGAAAGGTGATTGTCATCTTGTGAAACCCGTCGCCTTACCCTGTTTTCCCGTACTGCCAACCCTTCGATGCGACGTAGAAGAGCCAGCGGGATATATGCATGCTTGTTAAGCATAGCCTAGAAAGCCCAAGCGGATTCTGGCAAGAAAAAGCGACACTACGGGCGGCAAAAGCTTTTGGCCGTGAAATCGTCCGGTCGAATGATTTCCATTTGTTATTAGTACGGTAGCGGGAATGTTAGTGCGCTGGCTTGCCGCGCCTGTTGAAAACACTTTCAAAAAGAGGCGAAGAATACAGCCCATTATTCAGGCGAAAAGACAGAATCTGCGGTGACAGGCGGCAGCGCGTAAACTGCCGCGCGCGGCACGAATGCGCTTTTCTCCTGCGCGTGGGATCGGATAGCTTGCAGCCATGACCAACGCTCCCCGATTCATTCACCTGCGCACCCACACCGAATACTCGTTGCTGGAGGGGGCGCTGCGGCTGAAGAAGCTGCCGGATCTGTGCAAGGCAAATGATATGCCTGCCATCGCGGTGACGGATACCAACGCGATGTTTTCCGCGTTGGAATTCTCGGTCACCCTGTCCGGCGCCGGGATCCAGCCCATCATCGGCTGTCAGGTGGATCTGACGTTCGAGAAGACCGAACCGGGAGAGCGCCCCAAGGCGCCGGCCCCCATCGTTTTGCTGGCCCAGAACGAGGAGGGGTACGAGCATCTGATGAAGCTGTCCTCCTGTCTTTACGTGGACAAGGGTGGGCAGCTGCCGCAGGTCACGCTGGAGGATCTGGAGGTCAATTCGGCGGGTCTGATCTGTCTGTCCGGCGGGCCGGACGGGCCGGTGGGACAGCTTTTGCAGCAGGGACAGCGCCCGGCGGCCGAAGCGCTGATGCAGCGGTTGAAGGCGATCTACCCGGATCGGCTGTATGTAGAATTGCAGCGCCATCCGGGCGAGGACGGGCAGCCCGATGCGGAAAAGCTGACCGAACGCGGCCATGTGGAAATGGCCTATGCGATGGAACTGCCGCTGGTCGCCACCAATGACGTCTATTTCCCCAAGACCGAGATGTATGAGGCGCATGATGCCATGATCTGCATCGCGGAAGGCGCCTATGTGGACCAGTCCGAGCCGCGCCGCCGCCTGACCGCACAGCATTATTTCAAAAGCCAGCAGGAGATGGTGACGCTGTTTGCCGATCTGCCCGAGGCGGTCGAGAACACGGTGGAAATCGCCAAACGCTGCGCTTTCATGGCCTATCGGCGCGACCCGATCCTACCGAAATTTGCCGATGACGAGGTGCAGGAACTCAGGCGACAAGCGAACGAGGGCCTGCAGAACCGGCTTGCGGTGATCCCGCATGCGGTCAGCGTGGAAGAATACCAGAAACGGCTGGATTTCGAGTTGGACATCATCGAGGGCATGGGCTTTCCCGGCTACTTCCTGATCGTTGCGGACTTCATCAAATGGTCCAAGGACAACAATATCCCTGTCGGGCCTGGCCGTGGCTCGGGTGCGGGCTCGTTGGTGGCCTATGCGCTGACCATCACCGACCTTGACCCGCTGCGCTATAGCCTGCTGTTCGAGCGCTTTTTGAACCCGGAACGGGTTTCTATGCCCGACTTCGACATCGACTTTTGTATGGACCGGCGTGAAGAGACGATCCGCTACGTGCAGCAGAAATATGGTCGCGACAAAGTAGGCCAGATCATCACCTTCGGTGCGCTCCTGTCCAAGGCGGCGGTACGCGATATCGGGCGCGTCTTGCAGATGCCCTATGGCCAGGTGGACCGCCTGTCCAAGATGATCCCGGTGGAAGGGGTGAAACCTGTCTCCATCGAAAAGGCCTTGCAGGACGAACCTCGCTTGAAGGAAGAAGCCCGCAATGAGCCTGTGGTGGACCGGCTTCTGACATACGGTCAACAGGTCGAAGGTCTGCTCAGGAATGCCTCGACTCACGCGGCGGGGGTGGTGATTGGCGATCGGCCACTGGATGCGCTGGTGCCGCTTTATCAGGATCCGCGGTCGGACATGCCCGCGACCCAGTTCAACATGAAATGGGTGGAGCAGGCCGGTCTGGTGAAATTCGACTTTCTGGGCCTGAAGACGCTGACCGTAATTCAAAACGCGGTGGATCTTATCAACCAGTCCGGGCGCAATCTGCACATCGCAGCCGATGGCACCCAGCTTTATGAGCCGCCCGAAGGCGCGGTGAACGAGATCAACGCCATCCCGCTGGATGACGAGGCCTCTTACAAGCTTTATTCCTCGGCCAAGACGGTTGCCGTGTTCCAGGTGGAATCCACCGGCATGATGGATGCGCTGAAGCGCATGAAGCCGAACTGCATCGAGGATATCGTTGCGCTGGTGGCGCTGTATCGTCCTGGTCCGATGGAGAATATTCCAACCTATTGCGAGGTGAAGAACGGCCAGCGCAAGATCACCTCGGTACATCCGCTGATCGACCATATCCTTGAGGAAACCCAAGGCATCATCGTCTATCAGGAACAGGTGATGCAGATCGCCCAGGTCATGGCGGGCTATTCGCTTGGCGGCGCGGACCTCTTGCGCCGTGCCATGGGTAAGAAGATCAAGGAGGCGATGGACGCCGAGCGCCCGAAATTCGAGAAGGGCGCGGCGGAAAATGGCGTCGACAAGAAGAAAGCCTCGGAGGTTTTCGACCTTCTGGAGAAATTCGCCAACTACGGTTTCAACAAATCGCACGCGGCGGCCTATGCGGTGGTTTCCTACCAGACGGCTTGGCTGAAGGCGAACCACCCGGTCGAGTTCATGGCCGGGGTGATGAACTGCGATATCCACCTGACGGACAAGCTGGCGATCTATTTCGAAGAGGTCCGCAAGGGGCTGAGCCTGCCCTATGTGCCGCCTTGCGTGAACCGTTCCGAAGCAACATTCAACGTCGTGAACGGCGAACTGGTCTATGCGCTGGGCGCGCTAAAAAACGTCGGTTTGGATGTGATGCGGCTGGTGACAGCGGCGCGGCGCGAGGATGGCACGGAACGGCCCTTTGTCAGTATTTTCGACTTTGCCCGCCGGGTGAACCTCAAGAAGGTCGGTAAGCGGCCGCTGGAGATGCTGGTGCGGGCCGGGGCCTTTGATCAGCTCGACAGCAACCGCCGCCGCTTGTTCGAAAGCCTCGAGGGGCTGGTGAACTATTCGGCCGCGATCCACGAACAGAAGAATTCCAATCAGGTATCGCTCTTTGGCGAAGCGGGGGACGACCTGCCGGAACCGCGGCTTGCGGGCACCCCGGACTGGCTGCCTGCCGAACGGCTGGGTGAAGAATTCAAGGCGATTGGTTTCTACCTGTCGGGCCACCCGCTGGACGACTATATGCCTGCCCTGAAACGCAAGGATGTGATGACCCTGGATGAGGTCACGGCCAAGGCCGAGCGCGGCCCCTTCATGGCCAAGATGGCCGGGGTTGTCGCCGGGCGGCAGGAGCGCAAATCGGCGCGCGGCAACCGGTTTGCCTTTGCCCAGCTCAGCGATACCAGCGGCGCCTATGAGGTGACGCTGTTCTCCGAAGTTCTGGAAAAATCGCGGGAGTTCCTTGAGACCGGTGCCAAGGTGGTGATCACCGCCGAGGCGACCATGGAAAGCGATCAGCTGAAACTGTTGGTGCGCTCGGTCGGGCCAGTCGATGCGGCCATTGCCGATGCCGGGAAAAGCTCGCTCAGGGTCTATGTGAGTGATGCCAGCGCCATCGGCACCGTGGCCCGCGTGCTGGAGGATGCAAAATCCGCCGCCCGCAACGCCAGCCGGGGCGAGGTGCTGATGTATCTGCAGGATCCCGGTCTTCCGGGCGATGTGGAAATGGATCTAGGGCAGATTTTTCCGATCAACCCGCAGATCAAGGGCGCGCTGAAGTCGCTGGAAGGTGTTTTGGACGTCGAGGAAATCTAACCCCAGACCCGGCGGGAAACCACCGCGCCGGGATGTGGGGAGGGAACCGTTAAAGCTTTAGATAAACGTCTTCTTCTTGCTGAACGTGTTTTTAGGATAACTGGCATAGTCAAAGGGAAACCTTTTGCACTAGGGCTGCTTCGTGTCATCGTTTTTTGCCAGATTGAAAGACTACTGGGTCTACCTGCTGATCTGTGCAGGGACGATGGTAACCTTTGTGATCAGCGTTGAAATCGATGCATTCGATACCTTCTACGAGTACAGTCGCGCGCATGAGGACTGGGAGCTGGACGAGATCGCCATTCTGGTGCTCAACCTGGCCTTCGGGTCGTTTGTTGCGCTGATCGTAAGGTCCCGCCAGTTGGCCCGCGTTGCAGGGGAACGGGACCGGGCCGAGAAAGAGGCGCAGCAGTTCGCGTGGCATGATCCCCTGACGGGCCTGCCGAACCGGCGTGCGTTCGTCGATCACCTGGCTACGCTCGACAGCGCAGACGGGGCATCGGGCGGGGTTGTGCTGATGCTGGATCTTGATCGGTTCAAGGCGGTCAATGACATCCACGGACATGCCTATGGCGATCTGGTCCTGATGGAGTGTGCAGCGCGGCTGCGGGCAGAACTCACTGCGGATGATCTTGTTGCGCGTCTGGGCGGAGATGAATTTGCAATCGCGCTGGATCCAGAGACCACCGCGACGCGCGCTGAAAGCGTCGCCCGACGTTTGCTGACTGCGATCTCACAGCCGATTCTGGTGGATGGTATCCGGCTGTCCGTCGGCACCAGTGTCGGACTGGCCTTGCTGACACCCCGGCATAAGGCGTCAGACGCCCTGCAATACGCGGATCAGGCGCTCTATTCGGCCAAGAAAGGCGGCCGTGGGCAATTTGCCTGGTTCGACGCAGAGTTGGAACAGGAGGCCCGGGAGCGGCGCGCATTGGAGCTGGATCTGAAAGAGGCCGTAGCGAATGACGAAATCGCACCCTTTTTTCAGCCCGTCTTTGACATTGCCACCGACAGGCTGCGCGGCTTTGAGGTGCTTGCGCGCTGGACCCACGCCACCCGCGGCGTGGTGCCGCCCGATCTGTTCATTGAAATCGCCGAGGATGTCGGGCTGATTGCCCCGCTGGGCTGGAGCGTCCTGCGCCAGGCCTGCCTTGTGGCGCGCAGCTGGGATCCGCGGGTGCGGCTGGCGGTGAATGTATCGCCGACCCAGTTCCGCGACGGTCATCTGGTCGAGCGGATGAAAGAGGTGTTCGAGGAAACGGGCTTTGATCCCCGTCGGTTGGAAATCGAGCTGACGGAAACCGCAATCATGTCGGATTTTGCCATGGCGCAATCCACCCTAAGACAGCTGCATGCACTGGGCGTCACAGTGGCGCTGGATGATTTCGGGGCGGGGTTCTCGTCGCTGTCAAACCTGCGGCAATTACCGTTCGATAGTATCAAGATCGATGGCAGCTTCATTTCCGACATCAAGGATCGGCCCGAAAACCAGCGAATCGTATCGGGGATCCTGGCCCTGGCGCATGGGCTGGATCTGGAGGTGACGGCGGAAGGAGTGGAAACCGATGCGGATTTCGACTTCTTGCAGTCGGTGAAATGCGAAATGGGGCAAGGGTATCATTTCGCCCGCCCCATGTCGGGGGAAGACGTGGCTTGGATGCTGGAAACAAAGTGGTCATCGCTGCGGCGCATGCGCTCCAACTCTGATCCGGAGCAGGACCGGTTCTCCAAGGCAGGTTAGCGCCGCGTGCCTGAAACGCCGCAGCGGCGGGGCGGAAACGGGTGACCGTGGCCGGGGAAGGGGCTTTCCAGCCTTGCCTGCAATCCTATAGCAGCTCAGTAATGCGGCGGCCGCTCATCTCCGAAAATCACCCCGCCGGTACCTTCCTGTGATCGGGTTGCCTCGCGTTCGAACAGCATCTGAACCCGGTGGGTTAGGCGATCCAGTTCGGTTTGCTGACGGGCGATCACATCGCTCAGCTCGTCAACGGTGCGGGTAAGATGCGCGATCTGTTCTTCCAGGTGCTGCATGATGTGTCTCCTTGGCTGCGCAACGTCATACGCGCGCCGGGCTTGCCGGTCCATGGGGGAAACGCCAACCTGCTAACACGGTGGGCCGACGGGAGACGGCCGACAGGCACAGGATCGACAGGGGGGATGCGCCATGACAATCAGCAGTGAAACACAGGATGGGGTCACCACCATCTCCATCTGCCGCCCCGAGGTGCGCAATGCGGTGGATCCGGATACGGCCCGCGCGCTGTTCGAGGCGTTTCTGGCGTTTGACGCAGATCCGGGCGCTCGGGTTGCTGTGCTGACCGGGCAGGGCGGCTATTTTTGCGCGGGGTTTGATCTGAAGTCCGCTGGATCGGGCGCTGCGGATGCCTGGATCGCCGGGCTGGATATTCCTGAAGGGTGGTCTGATCCCATGGCCGATCCGCTGCCCGGACCGATGGGACCCTCGCGGCTGATGCTGCGCAAACCGGTGATCGCCGCCATCGAAGGCCCTGCCGTCGCCGGGGGGGTGGAACTTGCCGCCTGGTGCGATCTGCGCGTGATGGCTGACGACGCGACCGCAGGTGTATTCTGCCGCCGCTGGGGGGTGCCGCTGATCGATGGCGGCACGGTGCGCCTGCCCCGCATTCTGGGGCAGGGACGCGCAAATGATCTGATCCTGACCGGACGCCCGGTGCAGGCATCGGAAGCCCTGTCGGTGGGGCTGGCAAGTCGGGTCTGCGCCCCAGGGGCTGCGTTGGAGGAGGCTCAGGCGCTGGCGGCCGATCTGGTGCGCTATCCGCAGGCCTGCATGTTGGCCGATCATCTCTCCGCCCGCATGGCGCCAGCGGAACTGGCGGCGGCACTGAAACGCGAATGGCAATCGCGCGCAAGCTTCGTGGCCGAAGGGCGCGACGGCGCGGCGCGCTTTGCCGCAGGCAAGGGGCGTGGCGGAGACTTTGCCAATATCTGACAGGCTGTCGTACTCAATCGCAGCTGAGGCGCAAAGGCCGCGACATTGCCTTCGCGCGTATCGTTACCTTGCCGTTGTTACATGCATCGGCTAGACCCCGCGGCACGTATCAGACCAACGACACCCGTGAGGAGGCCACAATGGCCAAAGTCAAGAAACAACCCCGCCCCAAGGCCATCACGCCCAAGGGTTTCCGCGATTATTTCGGCGCCGAGGTCACCCAGCGCACCGAGATGCTGCATGCGATCGCCGGGGTTTACCATCGATACGGGTTTGATGCGCTGGAATCCTCGGCCGTGGAAACGGTGGAGGCGCTGGGCAAGTTCCTGCCGGATGTGGACCGCCCGAACGAGGGTGTCTTTGCCTGGCAGGAAACCGACGAGAGCGGCCAGGGCGACTGGATGGCGCTGCGCTATGATCTGACGGCGCCGCTGGCGCGGGTCTATGCCCAGCACCGCAACGATCTGCCCACCCCCTATCGCCGCTACGCGATGGGGCCGGTCTGGCGCAACGAAAAACCGGGACCGGGCCGCTATCGCCAGTTCTACCAATGCGATGCCGATACCGTTGGCACCGCTTCGATGGCAGCGGACGCCGAAATCTGCGCCATGCTGTCCGACACGCTCGAAACCGTCGGCATTCCGCGTGGCGACTATCTGGTGCGGGTCAACAACCGCAAGGTTCTGAACGGAGTGCTTGAGGCCATGGGCCTTGAGGAAGGCGCTGCCTCCCGCGATGACGTGCTGCGCACCATCGACAAGTTCGACAAGGTCGGCGAAGAGGGCGTGCACCAGTTGCTGACCAAGGGACGGCTTGATGCCTCCGGTGCCTATATCGACGGTGTCGGCCTCAGCGAGGAACAGGCTGCGCCGGTTCTGACCTTCCTGACCTCCAAGGCTGCCGACACCGCTGGAACGCTGGAAAACCTGCGCGCTGCCGTGGGCGACAGCAAGATCGGCGCCGAAGGCATTGCCGAGCTGGAGCAGATTGGCGCGTTGCTGGCGGCGGGTGGCTATGGCCCCGACCGGATCGAGATCGACCCCTCGGTGGTGCGCGGTCTTGGCTATTATACCGGTCCGGTGTTCGAGGCCGAGCTGACCTTTGAAATCCTTGATGAAAAAGGGCGCAAGCGGCAGTTCGGCTCGGTTGCGGGCGGTGGACGCTATGACGGGCTGGTGAAACGGTTCACCGGGCAGGAAGTGCCGGCCGTTGGGGTCTCTATCGGTGTCGACCGTCTGCTGGCAGCGCTGCGCGAAAAGGGACGTCTTGCGACCCAGCCGACCGGGCCCGTGGTGGTCACCGTGATGGACCGCGACCGCATGGCCGATTATCAGGCGATGGTAACCGAACTGCGCAACGCAGGCATCCGGGCCGAGGTCTATCTGGGCAATCCCAAGAATTTCGGCAACCAGCTGAAATACGCGGACAAACGCCATTCCCCCGTCGCCGTGATCGAAGGCGGCGACGAAAAGGAAAACGGTGTGGTGCAGATCAAGGACCTGATCCTTGGGGCAAAGATTGCCGAAAACGCCACGCTGGAAGAATGGAAAGAACGGCCCAGCCAGTTCGAAGTGCCGCGCACGGATCTTGTCGCGAAGGTGCGCGAGATCCTCGAAAGTCAGGGATAGTCCGATGCCCACACGTTCAGACATATTGGCCCGCGCCGCACGGTTGCGGATGAATTTCGAGGCGGCCGGTGCCCAGGCAGTCGAGCCGCCGCTGTTGCAGCCTGCGGAAACGCTGCTGGATCTTTACGGCGAGGACATCCGTGCCCGCGCCTATATCACCTCGGATGCGCTGCGCGGCGAACAGATGCTGCGCCCCGATTTCACCGTGCCCGTCGTGCAGATGCATATGCGCCAAGGCGCCGATCCGGCCCGCTATACCTACTCGGGCGAGGTGTTTCGCCGTCAGGAACATGACCCGGACCGCGCCAATGAATATGTGCAGGTCGGCTATGAGGTCTTTGACCGCGCCGATCCCGCCGGGGCGGATGCTGAGGTTTTTGCCCTGATCGCCCTGCAGCTCCGGGGCCTGCCGCTGCGCGCCGCGACTGGCGATATCGGCATTCTGATGGCTGCGGTAGAGGGGCTGAACACCACCGACAAGCGTAAATCCGCGTTAATGCGGCATATCTGGCGGCCGCGCCGGTTCCGCAGCCTGCTGGAACGCTATGCCGGGCGGGGCACCGTGCCGGAAAGCCGTAAGAAGCTCTTGTCGACCGAAGGTTCCTTGAGCGGATCCGCCCCGGCGATTGGCAAACGCCGCGCCGCCGAGGTTGACGCGCGGGTTGAACTGCTGCGCGCCGATGCCGCCATGCCGCCGATTTCCGAGCATGAGCTGTTGGCGTTGGAGGCGTTGATGGCCGTGCGCGAAACCATCCCATATGCCATCGAGCAGATGCGCGATATCGCGGTGGATCTGCCGCAAATCCTGCCCGCGCTGGATCGGCTGGAGGCGCGCAGCGCCGCGATGAAGGCGCGTGGTATCGATGTCGACAGTCTCGATTTCGAAGCCTCCTACGGGCGCACCTCGATGGAATATTACGACGGCTTCGTCTTTGGTTTTTATGCCGAAACCAAACCCGGACTGCCGCCGGTCGCCAGTGGCGGACGCTATGATGCGCTGACCCGGCAGTTGGGGCAGGGAGATGAAATCCCGGCGGTGGGCGGGGTACTGCGCCCCGATCTGATGCTGATGCTCGAGGAGGTGCAGTCATGAGCCTGAAGCTTGGCGTGCCGTCCAAGGGGCGGCTAATGGAAAAGACCTTTGACTGGTTTGCGAAACGGGGCGTGACCCTGTCGCGCACCGGGTCCGAGCGTGAATATGCCGGGGCCATCGAAGGCGTGCCGGGGATGGAGCTGGTGCTGCTGTCCGCCGGAGAGATCCCGCGCGAACTGGCGGCGGGGCGGATTCACCTTGGGGTGACGGGCACCGATCTGGTGCAGGAAAAACTGCCCCGCTGGGAACAGCAGGTCGAAGAGCTGGAACCACTGGGGTTCGGGTTTGCCGATCTGGTGCTGGCGGTGCCGCAGTTCTGGATCGACGTGGATACGCTTGATGATCTGGACGCGGTTGCGGCGGCGTTTCGCCAGGCCCATGGGCACCGGCTGCGGATTGCCACGAAATACCACCGGCTGGTGCGTGAATTCCTGACCGAGGCCGGTGTAGCCGATTACCAGCTGGTCGACAGCCAGGGTGCCACCGAAGGCACGGTGAAGAACGAGACCGCTGAAATGGTCGCCGATATCACCTCGACCGGAGAAACCCTGAGGGCCAACCACCTGAAGCTGCTGAGCGATGGTTTGGTGCTGAAGTCCCAGGCCACTCTGTGGCGCAGCCGCGAGGCAAAATACAGCGCCGATGAAAAGGCCGCGCTGAATACCCTGTTGGACATGATTGGATAAACTCTCACGTCGGCCTGCGGCTCCCGCATTTGCGGGGGCCGGGTTCCGCGGCAGGGCGCGTTACAGGACGCCGATCTCCGCCAGCGCTTGCGACAATTCGGCGGGCAGGGGCTGTTCCTCTTCGCGCCCCTCGGGCAGGTCTGCGGGGCTGTCCTCGGGCTTCAGATAGCGCCAGCCCTGAAAGGGACGTTTGGGCGCGGTGTTGGTGCGATGCAGGTCGCGGTCCAGCACGATAGCGCAGCGGCGAATTCCGTCCTCGCCGGTGACTTCATCCAGTCGCAGAATGCGCTGGCGGCATTGGATCAGTCCCTTGATCACCCAGAAGATCGAGCCGCCATTCAGCAGCTCGGCCTCGCGTTTCGGCCACATGCGGGTCACGTGGCGGGGCAGGCCTTCGGGCAGCGTCTGGCGGTACTGCTCCTGCCAAGCCTGAAGGGTTTCCACACTTTCGGTTCCGACCGAGAGTTTGACCAGATTGATGTGTTTTTCCAAGGTCGTCCCCCAAGTGCCCAGTCATAGTGTCCGGGTTCGTTATCCTAGGCCTTTTGCCGCGCACGGCAAGCGACTGCAAATCGCTTTTGCGTGGGAGACACCTGCGCTTCTGTCGTGTGCAGGTTCGGGCGAGGCGTTCGTAAACTCTCCCACAGTTATCCACAGGCTGCCCACAGGTTTCTCCCCGCAGGCAACAGCATCTAGTGTTTCGTTTGGGGTTGGGTGTCAATATGTGGTGGGGTCAAGGGTAAAAATCTATGTCGAGATCGTAAATTTGCGTTGAGGCTTCTCTAAACCGTGTAGTATCGAGAGCGCCACGCCGTAACGACCAGCCACGAGGGATTCGCTGTATGAGCCGCTTTGCCGCCCCCATTGCCGAGCAGATCTGGGACATGAAATACCGCTTTAAACAGGCGGATGGGACCCCGATTGACGTCACTGTCGAAGACAGCTGGCGCCGGATTGCGCGCGATCTGGCTCGGGCCGAGGACAAACCCGATGTCTGGGAGGAAAAGTTCTTCGAGGCGCTGGAAGATTTCAAATACCTGCCCGCAGGCCGCATCACCGCAGGGGCGGGGACTGCGCGTCAGGTGACCCTGTTCAACTGTTTTGTCATGGGCACCGTGCCCGACAGCATGGCGGGTATCTTCGACATGCTGAAAGAAGCAGCCCTGACCATGCAGCAGGGCGGCGGCATCGGCTATGACTTCTCGACCATCCGCCCGCGCGGCGCCGACGTAAAAGGCGTGGCGGCAGATGCATCCGGTCCCTTGTCCTTCATGGATGTCTGGGACGCCATGTGCCGCACCATCATGTCCGCAGGCTCGCGCCGCGGCGCCATGATGGCGACCATGCGCTGCGATCACCCGGATATCGAACAGTTCATCACCGCCAAATCCGACCCGGCGCGGCTGCGTATGTTCAACATGTCCGTGCTGGTCACCGATGACTTCATGGATGCGGTCAAGGCAGACGGCTCCTGGGATCTGGTCTTTGGCGACAAGGTCTACCACACGGTCGAGGCACGTGATCTGTGGAATAAGATCATGCAGGCGACCTATGACTATGCCGAACCGGGCGTGATCTTCATCGACCGGATCAACAAGGCCAACAACCTCTCCTATGTCGAGGAAATCTGCGCCACGAATCCCTGCGGTGAGCAGCCCCTGCCGCCCTATGGGGCCTGCCTTCTGGGCTCCGTCAACATGGCGCGGCTGGTGTCGAACCCGTTTGAAGCCAATGCCGAGCTGAATCTTGATGCGATGCAGGAGCTGGTCGCCACCGCGGTGCGGATGATGGACAACGTCGTCGACGTCTCCAAATTCCCGCTGGACGCGCAGGCTGCCGAAGCCCAGAACAAGCGCCGGATCGGCCTTGGTGTCACCGGGCTGGCCGATGCGCTGCTGATGCTGGGCCTGCGCTATGGCTCGGACGAGGCGGCGCGTCAGACCGACGAGTGGCTGCACCAGATCGCCCGCGCCGCCTATCTGGCCTCGGTGGATCTGGCCAAGGAAAAAGGCGCCTTCCCGCTGTTCGATGCGGAGAAATATCTGGCCTCGGGCAACATGATGAACATGGACGAGGACGTGCGCGAGGCGATCCGCGAACATGGCATCCGCAACGCGCTTCTGACCTCGATTGCGCCCACCGGCACCATCAGCCTTTACGCGGGTAATGTCTCTTCGGGGATCGAGCCGGTCTTTGCCTATGCCTATACCCGCAAGGTGCTGCAAAAGGACGGCTCGCGCACCGAAGAGGAAGTGGTGGACTATGCGGTCAAGATGTACCGCGACAAGTTCGGCGCCGATGCGGAACTGCCCGACTATTTCGTCAACGCCCAGACCCTGGCGCCTGCGGATCACGTCAAGATGCAGGCAGCGGCGCAGAAGTGGATCGACAGTTCCATTTCCAAGACCATCAACTGCCCGGAAGATATCTCGTTCGATGACTTCAAGGATGTCTACATGCAGGCCTGGGACCAGGGCTGCAAGGGCTGCACCACCTACCGCCCCAATGATGTCACAGGATCGGTCCTGTCGGTCAGCGAAAGCGCCGATACCGCGCCGGGGGAAACCGCGGATGCACCGCACGAAAGCGACACGGAGAACGGCGCAGAAGTGGTCTATATGTCCGAACCTCTGGACCGTCCGCAAAGCCTGGAAGGCCATACCTACAAGCTGAAATGGCCCGACAGTGAGCACGCGATTTACCTGACCATCAACGACATCATCATTGGCGGCCACCGCCGCCCGTTCGAGGTCTTCATCAACTCCAAGAACATGGAGCATTACGCCTGGACGCTGGCGCTGACGCGGATGATCTCGGCCGTGTTCCGCCGTGGTGGCAACGTGTCCTTCGTGGTGGAAGAGCTGAAAGCCGTCTTCGATCCACGTGGCGGGGCATGGGTGCAGGGCAAATACATCCCATCGATCCTTGCCGCCATCGGCGGGGTGATCGAAACCCATATGGTTGCCACGGGCTTTCTCGAAGGCGAGGGCATGGGGCTGAAGTCGGACCCCAAGGCCGAGGTGGTGAGTCTCAACACGCCGCGTGGCAAGGCCTGCCCCAGCTGCGGTCAGTTCGAGATGCAGATGGTCGAGGGCTGCATGACCTGCCGCAGCTGCGGCCATTCCAAGTGCGGCTGAGCGTGGGGTAACCAAAACCGAGAAAAACCATAACCGTGCGCAGGCGAAACCATAAGCCTGCGCAAAGGGTGTCAAGGAGTTTTTTCAGGATCGGCTTAATCATCCCAACGCTCGATCAAAGTCGCCATCGGAACCGACTGGAGGTGGTGTTCTGAGTTGGACATCAGCAAGAGGCGATTTATCGTGTTGCTCTGGAAACCTCCGAATACAAACGCGGTCGTCAAGCGCGCGGTTAAGGCGGGCAGTTTGGCGCGGGTGATCAACGATTTCGTCGCTTCCCGCTGTCGCCGAAAGCGCCCAGCAAGGTGTGCTTCGAAGTTCGGCTTCACTTGGTCTGCTGAACGAGCAGCCGTATAGGTGAAGGCCGCACGGAAAAGAGACTCCATCCCGCGGAAAGAAGGATCGTCGACGAAGTTGAGAATAGCTTGATGACCTGCCGGAATCTCGACCGGAGTTGACGATATCTCTCGCTGCAACTCGATCAGGGCCGGGACGCTTCTCAGGCGCCAGTCTGCGAGCGTAGCTTGGAGCTCCTTCCAGCGGAGAGGACTGTCGGTCAGTATCTGCGCGCCCGTGGCCTGGGCTAAATACATCGCCATCTCGAAGTTAGGGGCCAGCTTCATGACTTCGAACTGGCCGCCATCCGAAAGCGGATCCTCCTGAAGGATGGCCAGCATATCATCGACCTTCAATCGCTCGATTAGGTTGACGAGGGTATTCGCCTCGATTTCCGCGTCATCACCACCCAGCTCCAACATGTGCTTAACCAAGGCGTCCTTCGGCAAGTTCAGCATCATGCGGCGCATGTCTTCCTGCATCACGGCCTCGAGCCTCGGGTCGTCGGAGGCACTGAACTTGATCGACCGGGAACGCGCCCGAGCCATAGTCATCATCTGATCGCGAAGGTGAAAATCGAAATCGCATGGATCCGGGATCAAGGTGATCAGGCCCGCCTCAACGAGCGGCATAAGCTGCAAGAAGGTCATAAGGGATTTGAGGGCCTCGCCTCGATACTGACGAGGGTTCTCAGTAGGCCGTTTGTCCTCTTTCAGGGCTCGAGAAATCAGAAATGGATTTTGGATAATAATTTCACCAAAATAAAGCGGCGCCCCGAGCGCGAACTCTATGATCAATTTGGGGTGTAGAGAACCTGTATAGAGCGAGCGCATCTTGCCGTCTGGCTTCGGCAGCAGCGCAAGCAGGTCGGTTTCGAGCGGCCACAGGGCATCGTAGAGGTGATACATCTCCGCGATCTTGTCGTCGTTCATCTCACGGCGGATTGTGTCCCAGTCCTTCGTCCCCAATTCGAAGAGCTTACTCAGGGCGTCCATAAACATCAGATTGCGCTCGCGGATACTCCTCTCCGTCCAAGACATGCGCAGGTGCGTCGGCTTGTCACGACAGCAATTCCCGAACGACTGACCGGATCCACATGGACAGTACTCGCGTGGCCGAGGCCGGGTCTTTGGCTGCTCCTTAAGCAGCCATTTCCTCGGCTTCTCGGTTCGCCCGAACTCGTCGTAGTAGCGTACGTCGCCGTTCTCGAAGCTCACAAAAATCTCTCCGCCGAACCGGTAGAGGCCGTCAGGAGGTGGCAGGAAAGTGGTACGCAGTTCGGACCACGACTTAGACACCACCTCCTCGGGGTAAAGATCCTCCCGACGGCGTCCAGCAACATAGCGGTTCGCCCGAGCTTTGATCACGAAGTTCACCTCGGCGACCTCTTCGTCTGTGAGATACCGCGTCCTAATGAATTCGTTCGTAGACACCATCGTGGACTGGTAGTTTCGTGCGAATGTTCGCTTCGCATCGGGGCGCGTCCCCGGATCCTTCGCGTATTCGAGGTTAGTCAAGATGAGGAGGTGATCTGGTCCCAGCGGGAAGAGCGTTTGGGACCCCTTGAGAGTGATCGATGGATCTTGTGGATACCGGTTACGGTCATCGGTGGGTGGAATGGCATGGTTATAGACCGTAACGGGGTGGTCGCTCAGGATGAACTTAACGCCGGCCCGCTCCGCCGAGACGATCTCTCGAACTCCGGTGGTCCAGATCGTAACGTTGAGCATGCGGATACCTTGCATCTCGACCATCAACTGGTTCTGGGCGACAGCTGGCCGCGTTTCGCTGAGCCTACCAATCTCAGGATATTTCTGGCGTAGCCATGCGAGACCTTTGGGTGTCCGGATTTTCTGGATGTCTAGAAATTCGAATAAATCTTCGAAATGGTGATGCCAAGAACTCCGGTCATCTCCACAGAATACCCGGACCGCGTCGGCACCTCGTCTGTCGATATCGCCGAAAAATCTTCTTTCGATTTCATCGTTGATGTCGACTCCGAAGAATGTCGAGTAGAGGTCCTGCTCAAAAAATGCGCGTGAAGTGGGTGACTGGAAAAGGCTGCGACCTGGGACAACGGTTCCGTCGCGACGTTTGAAGGTAGATGGGTTCAGGTCGAGGAGAACATATGTGTTTTTCCCGGAGGCGAAGAACCTCTCCTGATACCATTGCGGGACATAATGGTTCTTCCTGGTAACCGACATGGGTGCTCGCTGTGTCCGATACGGATATGAAATCATGCTGATCTGTTGTTCAGGTGATCGTCAATAACCCCGACTAAAGTGGGAAGTAGCTTGGCGAATGTCAGGAACCGAGGCGCGAGACCGCCTTTGAGCTGTCGCGCGTAAAGATGGGATTTGCAACTCGCGCGAATAAATCTGCCCGCATCACCATAAGCGCCTCAATCATCCGTTGGGCAGTGGAACGCCTAAGCAACGTTCCACCAAAGCGCGTATGAAGACACGTCCATAATCTCGGTCGCCTAACTTAAACGGTACGATCCCGCGCTGATCCAGTTCCACCCGCAGGCTCTGCCAGCTCCTTCGATAGGCGTTCGCCATCGTGCGGGGCGTGAAAAACTTCGCGTGAAACGCCTCCGCGTCAGCGGGCGTGATGTAGAACTGATCGGCCTTCGTCCGGGGGTTGACCGCCCGGGTCGCCGGCGTGTGCCCGTCTAGGATCAGTCGGCGCAGGCCGATCGGCGGACCGGAACCTACAGATTTCGCGAAGGTCTCGATGCTATGCCCCGGGGGCGCGTCACTTCCAAGCAGCCGGGCGACTTCGTCGTGATCGACGAAGACAGCTGCGTAACCGGTCCGGCCCTCAAGGTTTCCGACCCGGTGTAGTCGGCCTTCCATGATCGCTCGGATGATGACGCCGGGGCCGATCTTGAGCCGCTGTGCGGATTTCGAGATGTGTTCCCAGCTGTGCTGGGGCTGACGGAGCTGAACAGCGCCCCGCAACAGTCCAGTCAGAAACTCGGCACCGGTCCGGGGATCCCATACGGACTTCGTCTCCGATGTCTCGAGCGCCGGAACCAGAACCCCGTCTGCGACCAGTAGGTCGAACTGGGACCGGGTCGCGCCGAGGATGTCCCGGAATTCCTTGGCGGGAACAAGAACTGTCAGGTCGCCCAGGATGGGCGCCGCCTCTGCAGCGTCGAACACCGCCCAGGAGTCTGGCAGATCACAGTCCTCGGTCAGTAAACCTGCGGCGACCAGAAGCTTCCGAAGCCTCCGAGGATCGACGCCAGTTTCCTGGGCAGCCGTCGTGACGGAGTGCAAACGTCGCTCGTGAACCGGTTCCCCCATGAGTTCATCACCCGGGCCCAGCGGCCAGCCCGCTGCCATATGATCCCGAAGAATGCGCCGGAAATCGGCATAGTCCGGGTCGTCTGCGTAATCATGCGACAGCCGGTCATAGAGGGCCGGGTATATCTTCTTCGGGCCGTCCTGTGGGGTTTCGACCAGATTTTGAAGGCGAAGGAGCGCGCGGTGGATAGCCTCCTCACCCCCCTGCGCCACTTCAAACCCCTGGTCGTAAAGGGCGTGTCGCGAATCCTCGGCGATATGATCCAGCCTCAGCCCGTCCAGCCGCAGGAGGGAGATCCCCAGAAGTCGGCAGAACACCGACGCGGCATGAAGCGGGTGGCCGGAAAGCCAATCCGAACCCGGACCATGAGCGAGCCGGTCGTCCAGCCAGTCCTGGAAACTGGTGGGAAGCTCTTGATGGCGATCGAGGTCCTTGTCGATGATCGCTGGGGCGATGGAGACGAGATGTCGAACGTGATCGTATCGCTCCGTGGCATGGGTATCGCGATACAGCGGAACCAGTGGGTGGTCATGCAGTCGACATATGGCGACGTGGGGTACAGACCAGTGTCCCCGGATCCCCATAGATTGAGCCGGGTGCAGTGGGCTAACGGTCGCGTCTTCCCGCAAACATACAGGGCATCCCCGCGCCTCAGGATTTCTTATGGTCTTCCCGCTAAAGATGTGACCGCGGAACGAAATTTGGCGACCTCCGAGAGAGACCGGCGACCAGTCTGCCAGATTGGTCGCCGAAACGCCCCCGAGACCTGCTACCGTTCGAATGGCGGCAGGGTCACCATCCACAACCGACCGGAACGACATGCCGAAGTCCCGGCAGAACGCAGCCGCCGACAGCCCGTTCCGGGCGGCGAGCCGCGATGTGTAGGACGTCGCGGTCTCACGCCACAGGAGCGGAACGGTCAATGGTAGCATCTGTGTCATCAGGATCGTACCGGTTTATCCTTTTTCGGGGGGTATCCCGCGCCGTGTTGTTAAGCCGCCTGCTAAAGATCGGGTCGGTGCCTGCGCGCCGTTACAGACCGCCTCGAGAGATTTTCAGCATTGCGAAGGATCTTCAATGCTGATCGCAGCGTAAGCGCCTAATCGTCTTGAGTTATTGAGGAAAATCCCTTTGAATGACACAACCTTTCGGTGGTTGAATGCTGTCCGGGTCGATCTTGCTCCGGACATGGGGGCCTGCTCGGGTTGAAATCTGATCATCGAGAAGAATTACAAGGCGCAGCCTATCGAAAATTAACAGGAACGAGAATGATCTCAGCATACCCCACCCCCGGCGCCGTCATCAGTTTACGTTCGGCGACGTGGAAGGTTCTGAGCACCTCGATCCTCAAGCGCGGTTTCAGGGAGGTTCACTGCCGCGGCCTCAACGGCCTGGTGCGCGACAAGGAAGCTCGGTTCGTCTGGGATCTGGAAAAGGGCGCGCGGGTCCTCGACCCGGCGGCGGTGCGTCTGGTGCCGGACGCGTCCTCCGGTCTCATCGACACGAAACTCCATCTCGAGGCCGCGTTCCGGAACACCCCGACCACCACGCGGACGCCGCTGACCCTCGGCCGGGCCGCGATCGATGACCTGCCGTTTCAACACCTGCCGGTGGAGCGGGCTCTCGCGCAGGACCGGGTCCGGCTGCTGATCGCGGACGACGTCGGCCTTGGGAAAACCCTCGAAGCGGGCCTGATCACGTCGGAGCTGGCGCTTCGGGGCCGGGCGGATCGGATTCTCGTTGTCACGACACGGGCGATGCTCACCCAGTTCCAGAAGGAATTCTGGACCCGGTTCTCGATCCCACTGTCACGGCTGGACAGCGCTGCGATCCGGCGCATGCGGAACCGGATCCCCGCCCATTACAATGTGTTTGATCAGTTTGACCGGTCCATCGTGTCGATCGACACTCTGAAGCGGGACGCCCAGATCCGGGATGCGATCAAGCATTCGTACTGGGACCTGATCATCATCGACGAAGCGCATAACGCGGCAGCCCGGAAAGCCGCAGCGGGGTCGAACTCTCAGCGGGCCGAGCTGGCGCAGCTTCTGTCCCGGCGGACCGACTCTCTCCTCCTGTTGACCGCGACCCCGCACGACGGGTCTCAGGAGAGTTTCGCGAGCCTGATCGAAATGCTGGATCCGACGCGCGTTCCGGACCCGACACGGTTGCACCGATCGGATATCGAAGATCTGGTTATCAGGCGGTTCCGGTCTGACAAAAATGTCGCTGCCGATATCGGGCAGCAGGTCCCGAAGCGGCAACTGATCCGCAGAAACTTCCCGCTTAGCCCCGAAGAGGAAATCGCCTATCAGTCGATCGCCGAGCTGCATCTGGATCTCGATGAACAATCGACCCGGGGTCGCGCCATCGATCTGTTCCGAACCACGCTGGCAAAGGCGATCTTCTCAAGCCCGGCGGCCTGCCTTGAAACGCTCGAGCGGCGCATCCGCGGTATCGAGAACGGAACCGCCCGGGGCACCGAAGAAGATCGGCTCCGGCTCCGGGACCTCGCAGATCAGGTGGCGGCGATCGATACAGGGGCCTTCCGGAAGTATCAGGACCTTCTCAAAATGCTGAGGGATCTGCGCTGGACTGGAAAGGCCCCGCGAGACCGGATCGTTATCTTCTCTGAACGCATCGCCACCGTGTCCTGGCTCGCAGAGCGCCTTCAGGCGGACCTGGATCTGGCCGAGGGTCAGGTAGCGCGCGTGGATGGGGGAAGCGTCGAAGCGGATGTCCGGACCCAGGAAGTGATTGACGCCTTTGGGCAGGAAAAGTCCCCGATCCGGATCCTGATCGCCTCCGACATGGCGTCCGAGGGGCTTAACCTGCACTTCCAGTGCCATCGCCTCATCCATTTCGACCTGCCGTGGTCGCTCCTGCGGTTCCAGCAGCGTAATGGCCGGATCGATCGATATGGTCAGGATCGCCCGCGGTCGTGTCTCGGAGTTGGTGGAAATTTGAAGGCGGCGTAATCTCCGGGTGAACATCCACCCACCCAACCGGCGGCAGCAACCGCCAGGGAGATCACGCCATGACCAAGAATACCTATACTTCC